>DATGWX010000339.1:0-6670 GCA_035299275.1 Bacteroidia bacterium | reverse complement strand
TGATTACCTTGGAAGGGTATGTACATGTACCCGGTTATGAAGTAATACATGATATTTTAGACCGGGAAATAAAATAGCAACTGATGTGGTGAGTCTCAATCGCAATTAAGGCGCCTCCAAAGGGTCAGGTGTATTCACATAATCTTTTTCTACCACACCATCACGCACACGCACAATGCGGTGGGCTCTGCGGGCAATGTCTTCTTCGTGGGTTACAATAATAACCGTGTTGCCTTTTTGGTGAATCTCTTCCAGCAACTTCATAATCTCATAGCTAGTTTTGGTGTCGAGGTTACCTGTAGGTTCGTCAGCCAGAATCATGGAAGGAGAATTCACCAGCGCACGGGCAATGGCTACACGTTGTCTTTGTCCGCCTGAGAGTTCATTGGGTTTGTGCAGCATACGGTCGGCCAGACCTACGTTGGTTAAGCTTTGTGTTGCACGTTCCAAACGGGCCTCTTTTTTTACACCGGCATACACCTGCGGTAAGGCTACGTTTTCTAAAGCACTTAAACGCGGCAGCAGGTTAAACGTTTGAAAGATGAATCCTATTTCCTTATTGCGTATTTCGGCCAGTTCATTCTCGGTCATGTTGCTCACATTGGTACCGTTAAGAATGTAAGTGCCGTTGCTGGGTGTGTCCAAACAACCCAAAATATTCATAAGCGTAGATTTACCTGATCCCGATGGCCCCATGAGGGCAACGTATTCACCTTTGTTAATTTTAAGGTCAATGGAGCGCAGGGCATACACAGTTTCTGCACCAATCTGGTACACCTTAGCTATACCGCTCAGACTGATAAGAGGTTCTTGCATTATTTATCAAGAAATTTAGGCACTTTGAAATAGTCGGAATCTTTTTTAGGTGCATTTTTTAATGCTTCTTCCTGTGTGATGGTTTGGTGTACCTCATCTTCGCGCAACACATTTACTTCATTGCTCATAAAGATAAGCGGCTCCACGTTGGTTGTATCCAACTCACTTAGTTTGTCTACAAAGGTTACAATCTTTCCCAAATCCTGTTGGATTTTTGTCTTTTCCTCAGCAGAAAATTCCAGCTTGGCTAAGTTGGCCAGTTTATCTACCAGCTCGTTCGTAACTTCCATGTTCAATCAATTTTGATTCAATAATACTAAAAACCTTTTGCTTCAACTCTTCCTCATCGTTCAAATTCAGACCAGTGGTGGGAATGGGACGATGAATGTACATATGGAGCACACCCGGCCATCCTTCCCAGGTGCCGTTATCAGGCAAATGGTACCAGTTGTCGGCCAGTGTAACGGGTAAAATTTCAATCTTGTTTTCTATGGCCAAACGGAAGGGGCCGGTTTTAAACTTGCCCAACTTTGGTGCATGTGCCGGTATGGTTCCTTCCGGGTAAATAACCAAACTGCGTTTCCCGTGTTTTAATTGTTCGGCCGCTTTCAGAAAAGCTTTGTGTGAGGCGGTGGCACTTTTGCGGTTAACGGCAATGTCAATAGTGTGAAAAAAACGCCCGAATAAAGGTACTTTGGTGAGCTCTTGTTTGGCCATGTAACTTAAATCATTCGGTATGCCACAGGTAAGGCTGGGTATATCCATGTAAGACGAATGATTGGACACAATGATGTACGTTTTTTTAGGATTCAGCTTATGTTCAAAATGACGTTTAAGGTACATGCCAGTATTGAAGAACAGCACCCACCCCCATATTTTGCGGCAAAAGTGAGCGTACTTGTATGTTTTGGGATGGCTTAGGAAAATCAGAAAAAACGGATACAGGGGAAAAAATATAAACGCGAGGTTAAAGTAAAACCAGGCGCCCCATATTTTGCGCAGCACTTTTCTTACGGACAAAGGCTGTTGATGGGCCATACGTTTATTTACCCCACTCAGCAGGGTTCTTTCTCCAATCGGCCAGCAGGGCTAAGTCTTCCTGCTGAACGTAGTTTTTATCAATGGCCACGCGAATAAGTTCATCGTAGTTGCTCAGGGTTACAAAAGGACAATCAGCTTGCGCAAATTGTTGTACCGCAATATCAAATCCGTAAGTGAAAATGGCTGCAAGTCCCAATACTTCACAACCGTAAGCCTTTAGCGCTTCTACTGCTTCCAGACTACTTTTTCCGGTGCTGATGAGGTCTTCTACCACCACTACTTTTTGTCCTGGTAAAACGGCTCCTTCAATGCGGTTACCCATCCCGTGTTTTTTAGCCTCGCTGCGCACGTAGCCAAAAGGTAATTCTAGTGCATCAGCTGCCAACGCTCCGGGAGCAATGCCGGCTGTTGCCACACCCGCTATCAGTTCACAACCGGGGTAATGGGTACGAATAAGTTCTGCCAAAGCACCCTTTATAAAGTTGCGCACCTTAGGGTAGGAAAGGCTTATGCGGTTATCATTGTATATGGGCGACTTCCATCCCGATGCCCAGGTGAAGGGTTGGTGAGGCTGTAATTTTGTGGCCTTTATTTCTAATAAATATTCTGCTACTTTTGCTGATGTCGATTCATTGGTTGGCATAGCGGCAAATGTATAAAATTTTTGTAAACGATAACCCTTTTATCCTCGCTGAAAAGCAGGAAAAGCTACCCGATTGGCCGCAATTGTCGCTGGTGGAAGAGGCCGAAGGTAAAAAAGCGCTGGAGTGTTTAAAAGAACTGGAGTCACTTCGCTCCAAAGGATTGGTGTATTTATGTGCCGATGCTGAACAGGTATTTCAATCGTTGCTCAAGGAGTTTATTCTTATTAAAGCAGCCGGTGGTGTGGTGTTTAACAACAGCGGAGAGGTATTACTCATCAAACGTTTGGGGAAATGGGATTTACCTAAAGGGAAAATTGATGCCAATGAAGGGACGGAAGAAGCGGCTTTGCGTGAAGTAGAGGAGGAGTGCGGTATAAAAGAACTGAGCATAAAATCTTTTCTTACGTTCTCATTTCATACTTACAAACAACACGGTTACCGTTTTCTTAAAGAAACTTCGTGGTACAAGATGAAAAGCACTTACAACGGACAACTTACCCCGCAGTTGGAAGAAAACATTACTGAAGTAAAATGGGAGCCTTTTGATACTTTGGATATCCCTCAGCTGGACTCGTACCTGTCCATTAAGGATGTTTTGCTACAGGCTAAGGCGTAATTAAATCTTCACTTCTTTGGGCACAAACTGGCGGGCATCTCCGCCATTGCGGATAATATCCCGCACAATGGTAGAACTAATGGCCGTAAATGCGGGATTGCACATCAGAAAGATGGATTCAATATCATCGTACTGGGCCTTGTTCATTTGCGCAATATTTTTCTCGTAATCAAAATCGGAACTTGTACGTATCCCCCGAATGATAAAATGTGCCCCTATTTTGCGGCAAAACTCAGTGGTCAGCCCTTCGTAAGTATCTACATGAACTTTTGGGTTACCTTGGTAAATGGCCTCAATCCAGCCTTTTCGCTCTTCTTCAGTAAACAGACTTTGTTTGATGGAATTTCGGCCAATGCCAATCCACAGCTCATCGAACATGGGTAAGGCGCGGTTAATAATGTCCACATGTCCGATGGTAATGGGATCAAAGGTGCCCGGTACTAATGCTATACGTTTCATTCAGCTGGATTAAAAAAACTAAAAACAGATTGTCCGTAAATCCGTTCGTTGGCAAAGGTAACAACACTTTTCAAATTCAGTTGCCGGTGGTGTTCAATTATGAGTAAACCACCTTCATTCAACAACCGTCTTTCGTTAATCAAGGCCGGTATATTGATAATGCCCGGTAACGCGTAGGGCGGGTCGGCAAAAATGAGGTCAAACTTTTCATCTGTACTTTTCAGAAAACTGAAAACATCCTTTTTTACAGGATGAAGTTGTTCATACCCCAATACTTTTTTTTGCTCTTTGATGTAACCGATGCATTTAACGTGATTGTCGATAGCCGTTACAGAGGCGGATTCTCTGGAGCAAAATTCGAAACTGATGTTGCCCGTTCCGGCAAATAAATCCAGCACGCTCAAAGAACTAATGTCAATCCTGTTATCCAGAATATTAAATAAACTTTCTTTGGCTATATCAGTAGTGGGCCTTACCGGTAATCCTTGTGGCGGCCTTAGAATAAGGCCTTTGTTTTTGCCCCCTATTATTCGCATTGAGAGGCCATAATAAGCGGCAAAAGGGCAGGAGCGCAGTTTAAATCAGAGGTATCGGCTAGATTTACCGTACGGATGTATTTTTTAAGTAACAGGAATAATAAGCTTTTCTCATCAGCATCACCGTATAACATCACCGGTTCTTCAGCAGTTAAACCAAATTCTTCAAATGTAGCCAGCACAAAATAGAGGGCATCGTTTTCCGTTTCGGCTTCAAATGAGTTGATGCATTCAGGTTGGCCGTTTTTGTAAAAGAAGAGGGTAATAAAACCGTTTCCAACATATACATTCAACTTATGTTGTGTGTGCAGATGAAAGTACTGCATTAATGCTGCAGTATGGTGTACCACCACCGGGCTTTTTAATTTAGAATTGAATAAAGAATGTATGTACTTGTTGAGAGGGAAAGTAAGCACTGCCTGGTGTGAAGTAATTTTGTTGAAGAGGATTTCGTCCGTCTCCGCTAACTCATTGGCCGCACTCAGCAAGGCAAAAGCATGGTCCTTTTCAAAGAATACTTCCGGAATTAAAGTGTGTACAGGTGAGTTAATAAGCACATAAAAGCGGTGTACACCATTTATTTCTGACAGTATTTCATCGAGTTTGGTATTCAAAGGTAAAATTGCCTGCTCACTGATATACGCCTGTTCGACAGGAAATGAAAGTATCAAACCTGCCTTTTTATTGCTTCTTTCAATGCAGGCTACTTTAATATCGGCATCATTTACCTGAATACAGGCATCGTACAGAAACAAATGGTCTTTGTTCCAACGGTCAGATTGATAAAGAAGGGTAGATACTGCCAAGGGTTTAAAATTACTTACCCGGCAATATTAGTATTTTTGAGCAGTTTCATCAACTTTGCCTCATGAAGTTTGAATCTAAAAATCCTGATTTTGTAAATACCATCAAACAAAAGCTCAGCGGACAGCACTTTATGCACCACATTGGCTTTGAATTAACCACCATTGAAGCGGGATTTGTTGAAGGCAAAGCTAAAATGGAGAAGTTTTTACTACAGCAGAACGGATTTTTGCACGGTGGAGCAACTGCTACGTTTTGTGACCTGGTAGCCGGCTTTGCAGCCTTTACTTTGGTTGAGCCCGGTGCGACAGTGGTTACAGTTGAATTAAAGGTTTCTTACATGAATCCGGGAATAGGGGATACCATTTATGCTTCGGGTAAAGTTATAAAATCAGGTAATATGCTCAGCTTTTGTGAGGCCGAAGTATATTCATTGGTAGAGAATGAACGTCACCTGATAGCAAAATGCACCACCACTATGGCCAAAATTAGTTTACCCTAAAAAATAATTGCCTCATAAATAATGCATTGATGTTTCATATGAAAAAAAAGTGAATATCCCATTGCACTTATCGAAATCGTTCGTACATTTGTATTGCAGACAGATAGGTTTTTCATAGTTTCCAAACAGGCCACCCTTCGGGTGGCCTTTTGGTTTTTATACGATTCTGTAAACCCTACATTATTTTCGTCTATAAATTTCAGGGGCTCTCGCCCCTGAATAACAATAAATCCATTTTAATAAGGCAAAAAAAATCCCCGCACAGCAACTGTGCGGGGATTTTTTTTATCAGTAATCTATATTACTGGGTGATTGTGATCTTTTTGGTAGCAGTAAAGTTGCCGCTGTTTACAGTGTAGAAATATACACCTGGCTTCAAATCGTTAATGCTTACTTCAAATTTGTTTTCACCGGCATTGAATTTTTCATTAACGGTGATAACGTCTTGTCCGATAACATTGGTGATTTTTAAAGTAGCTTCTCCGGCTTTACCGATAGCAAAAGGAACGTTGATTGAACCTTTGTTAGAAGCAGGGTTAGGGTAAACCTCACCTAATCCGAAACCATTGGCGTTGATATTTTTGATACCAACGTTTGGTGATGAAGCTTTGAAACGAACGTCAAGGAATTGAGATACTCCGTAGTAGTTGGAAGGAAGGAATTTAGGTGTATTCTCAAATCCGGCTCCTGTTAAACGGTTAGTGAAGGCTTGAGTTTTATCAACAGCTAACCCATTGTTGTAATATGAATGCTCTACGTTGGCGTTGTTGTCAACTGTTCTTACACGGAAAGTGTTGAATTTTGTGTTGACTGGTTGAGGATTAACATCAGAAGTAGCAAACATGGTGTCTCCATTGTTGTATGTAAAACCCGGTTTGAAACTTACTGCAACAGCTACTTCCTGATCTCTGGTAACATTATAGTTAGTTAAGCCGATTAATTTCTCGCCCCAAACTGTACCGTTAGCATTAGAATCAAGAGAAGTAAGCGGGATACGGAACTCAGTTACGTTAGCTGCGCCTGCAGGCTCTCTGTTTGTTCTGTCGTATTCTACTACGGCAAATACGTTGGTTACAGGAGTAAACTGCCAGTAAGAAATACCTGCGTTGGTTTTGTACACTTTAACAATCAGCGTATCCACAGCAGTGTGATTCTTTCTGTCGTATAAATAAAGCAGATTCAACGAATCGATAGTGTAGTTGTTGTGTTTGCTCAATATTTCAACCGGCTCACTTGAGAAAGAGAACTCAGG
>DATGWX010000338.1:0-3337 GCA_035299275.1 Bacteroidia bacterium | reverse complement strand
GTGTTCAATCACGTGGCCCATCCAGGTGCCGTCTTGTACGCGTTTAAAAAAACCACCGGCCACACCTTCACTACAGCGGTGACTGAACATGGTAGGGAACATTTTTTCCAACCGTTCGCCAAAACCGTCAATTTTATTGGTGGGGCGCTCTTCCATTTCCTGCAGGTCGAGGCGCATTTGTATCAGTTTATGTCTGCGTATGCTCCAGTAATTTGGTCCGCGCATTACTTTGATGTCGAGTATTTTCATGTGATTAAGTTTGATTTATTTTGAGGCGGAAATGGCATACTTCCGAAAGTACAAGATAATGCAAGGAAAAACATCTGCCAAGAATTTTTAATGCTTAATTCTTAATATTTAATCAGGGCTTCCTTTGAATGTGATTTGATCAGCGTGAATCAGCGAACCGTAAGCTCAGCGAAGCTAAATTAGCGGCAGTAAATAATTTTGAATTCTTAATGTTTAATGTGACGTCTTCGCATAACTGAGATTTAATCAGCGTAATTAGCGGCTGTCTTGCGCTTTAAAAGGATGTTTGTTTGCTGCTGTGTCTTGATAGTCAGCAATTGACACTATCCACCGTTGTGGACTAATTCTCTTGGGGTTGTGGGGGAGGGTTTTATCTTTGCATCCTGTTAACATAAACATCACACATTGGAAATACCAAAAGGAAAGCTCATCTCCATAGGCGGAGCGGAGGATAAAGGAACAGATTTGGAGGAGGGTTTTGTACAACGCAACCGTCTCAATTTTTTTGAACTGGGTATCTTAAAACGCATTGTGAATGAAACAGGCGGAACAGAGAAACGCATTGAGGTAGTAACTACCGCATCATCTATTCCATTGGAAGTAGGCGAAAATTACCTGAGTGCTTTTGGTAAAATAGGTTGTACCAACGTAGGCATAATGGACATTCGCAACCGCGAAGATGCCATGAAGCAGGAATACGTGGATCGCATTAAAGCTGCGGATGGCGTGATGTTCAGCGGGGGCGACCAGTTACGTTTAACCAGTATTTTTGGCGGAACTGAAATTTACGAGATACTGCACGAGCGTTTGATACACGAAGAAAATTTTGTGATAGCCGGTACCAGTGCAGGTGCTATGGCCATGAGCAACACCATGATTTATCAGGGTAAAAGTGATCTGGCACACTTAAAAGGTGAAGTGAAAATCACCACAGGTTTAGCATTTGTAGGCAACGTAATTATTGATTCACACTTTGATAAACGCGGCCGTTTTAATCGTTTGGCACAAGCCGTAGCCAGCAATCCGCAATGCACGGGCATTGGCCTGGGTGAAGACACCGGAGTTATCATTACCGAAGGAAATCACTTAGAAGTAGTGGGCAGTGGTGCTGTAGTTATTGTTGACGGAAAAGACATCAAACACACCAACATTACAGACGTAAGCATAGGCGAACCCATTGCTCTTGAAAACCTGAAGGTAAATATTTTAGTAAGAGGCAACGGTTACCTGCTCAAAGAACGCAAGTTTCTTCCAAGAGTGGGAGAGGTGATGACACATTAGTGCTTCGCTTAATGTTGAAACGAAGTTCAGCGTAGCTAATTTTTAATGAGGCGTCTTTCGTTAAAAGTAATTTAATCTGCGTGAATCAGCGCAATTAGCGGCTGTCACTAATCAATCTTCGTAAATACGTATTTCACTTTGACCATTTTTTATCCAACCGCGGTACATACCATCCGAGTTAAATGGTAGTTCGATATTGCCATATTTGTCAATGGCAATCAGTCCGCCTTCACCACCCATTTTCACCAGTTTGTCTTTCACTACATAATTGCAGGCTTCTTTTAAACTGAGTCCTTTGTATTCCATCAGGCAACTTACATCATACGCCACTACTGCTCTGATAAAATACTCCCCATGTCCGGTACAGCTGATGGCGCAGGTGTTGTTGTTGGCATAGGTGCCGGCACCTATGATAGGTGTATCACCTATACGACCAAACCGTTTGTTGGTCATGCCACCGGTGGAGGTTGCTGCAGCCAGGTTACCTTGCGCATCAATGGCCACTGCACCCACAGTACTGAACTTTTTTTGGTCAGACCCATCGGTGTGATCCAGTTTATAGCTTTCTGTGTCTTTGAGTTCAATCCATTGCTGAAAACGTTCGGCAGTATGAAAATACTCATTGGGTTGAAAGGGTAGATTTTCCAGTTGCGCAAATTGCTCGGCATCCTTACCACATAAAAATACGTGTCCTGATTTTTCTTTGATTAGTCGGGCAAGCAGCACGGGATTTTGCACATTACTTATACCGCTCACTGCACCTGCTTCCAATGTTTTGCCATCCATGATGCTGGCATCCATTTCATGCGTGCCTTTGTTGGTGTAAACAGCGCCTCGTCCGGCATTAAACAGCGAATAATTTTCTAAACTTATTACGGCTGCCTGTACGGCATCTAAACTACTGCCTCCTTTTTCAAGTACAGCGTAGCCTGCAGTGAGTGCTTCCTGTAATCCTTGTTGGTATAGTTTTTCTTTTTCGGGGCTCATTAAGCTGCGCAGAATGGTTCCTGCACCGCCATGAACGGCTAAAGCAATTTTATTCATCGTTTATTTTTGCCTGAATTCATTCATCCAGCTTTTTACTTTCGTGTATTTTTCCTGCATTTGTTTCGCCCAGGCATCAACGTCTTGTTTGTAATTCTCGTTGTACTCCTGCTGCAAAGTATTCATTTTTTCGTGCAACAGTTTATTTATTTTTTCCGCTTCATCCCGCGCTTCCATTTTACCTAAAGCAAATTGGAGTTGGATTATCTCCAAATTGGTTTTAAATGCCTGTGCGTTGTTGTTAAATGCCTCACGTAGTTCTTCTGATTTTCCGTAGGCCTGTTTGCTTTTTTCGTAAACATTGTGCAAAGCCTGTTCAATTTTTTGGCGTTGTTCAACAAATGTATCAATGGCTTCGGCTTTGCCTAAACTCAGTTGCAAGATCAGGTTTTCGTATGCTTTTTTTACAGCATCTACATTTTCCTGAGTGGCTGTTACTACTTTATCCGCTGTACTTTTCCATTCAGCTAAGTGATCACGCAACTGGTCTTTTTGTTCTTCAAAGGCTTCCGTAGCATCCAGTTTCCCAAGCGAAATATTCAGGCGAATTCTTTCGAGTTTGTTATTCCAATCCCGCATCCAGCGGTTCAGTTGTTCTTCAAAATTTGTGTTCATATGCTTGTTATTTAATTAATACTTTCCTTTTCTGAAAATGGAGATAAGCATCACCAGGCCAAATATTCCTGAAACTATAATGCCTACCAACCCTATAACCGGAATATTGTTCCACAGCGGTGGAATGCGTGAATGTATAATGAGGGAT
>DATGWX010000337.1:0-11027 GCA_035299275.1 Bacteroidia bacterium | reverse complement strand
CAGCATACAACTTCACTGATTGAATGTGGAGGTTACCTTTGCGCAACGGACCTTTGCTCATGTAGTTTTTAAAGTTCTCTTCTGTTGGATTGAGCATGGCATACATACGAATGTTGAGTTTACCTTGTGTGTACATCTCTTCCATTTTTTTCACCACGGCATAATCCAAACCTGCATCTTGTACAGAAGTTAATCCGTTAGCCACACATATTTTCTCAGCGGCCAACAGGGCATTTTCCATATCAACTGCTTTAGGTTTAGGTAGTTTTCGCTCAACAATATCTACAGCATTATCAATAAGCAATCCGGTAGGTTGTCCATCTGTACCCAATACTATTTCCCCTCCGGCTACTTTTGTTTGGGCAGTAATCTTAGCAGCCTTCAATGCTTTTGAATTGACCAGTGCTGCGTGTCCGTCAACTCTTTTGAGCATCACCGGAATTTTAGGAAACATCGAATCCAGTTTTTCTTTGGTAGGGAATTGTTTGTCCGTCCACAGGTTTTGATCCCAACCACGACCCAGTATCCATTTGTACTTTTTATCTTTGTTCTCTTGAACATAATCACTCAACTTTCTCAGCATTTGCTCGTACGAGGTAGCTCCCCTGAGGTTGGCCTGAAGCAAGTTCAATCCTAATCCGTAAAAGTGACAATGAGCATCATTAAAACCCGGATAGATGTATTTCCCATCCAGATTCAGGATGTTTTTACTTTCAAAACGGTCGAAAATATTATCTGGTGAATTGCTTACTACTGCTACTTTACCATTTACAATAACCATGTAACGCTGAGTACTCATCTCCGCATCCATGGTATAGATGGTACCGTTAATCACAATCATGTCGGCCTGTATTTTTTGGCCTGTCTGCCCTGTCTGCGCTGTCTGCTGTGCAGAAAGAGTAAGGCTGATACATGTTGCTAAAACCACTAAACAATTTTTCCAACTCATTTTCATAATTATGTAGTTTAATTAAGCTCTGATGACTCCCGGGCGAAACTCTTTGGTAACAGGTGCATGATTGGCTGCCTCAATGCCCATGCTTACCCATTTACGGGTTTCCACCGGATCAATAATAGCATCTACCCACAAGCGGGCAGCTGCATAGTAAGGACTCATTTGTTTGTTGTAACGGTCGGTAATTTTTTCAAGCAGAGCCTGGTGTTTAACTTCATCTACTTCTTCACCCCTGCCCTTCAGCGCAGCCTCTTCAATTTGCAACAAAACTTTAGCAGCTTGCGCACCACCCATTACCGCAATATTGGCGTTTGGCCAGGCTGCAATTAAGCGCGGGTCGTAAGCTTTACCGCACATGGCATAATTGCCTGCACCGTAGCTATTGCCTGTAATGATGGTAAATTTAGGCACGACTGAATTAGCTTGTGCATTCACCAGTTTGGCTCCGTCTTTAATAATGCCCCCGTGTTCACTTCTGCTGCCCACCATAAATCCGGTTACGTCTTGTAAAAACAATAACGGGATTTTTTTCTGGTTGCAGTTCATAATAAAGTGTGCCGCTTTATCAGCACTATCGCTGTAAATTACTCCTCCAATCTGCATTTCGGTAGGATTGTCCGCAGCATTTTGTTTGGGTTTCTTCGCTTTCACCACCATGCGGTTGTTGGCTACAATACCCACTGCCCAGCCGTCAATACGGGCATATCCGCAGGTAATGGTTTTACCGTAAAGTTCTTTGTAGGCATCAAAGCTGCCAGCATCAACCAGTCGTTCTATGATTTCCATCACGTCAAACGGCTTGGTAAAATTGGCTACGGCATCATACACATCATCCATACTTTTGGCCGGTGCCACAGGTGCAACACGGTTAAAGCCGGCCTTATCAAAATCACCGATTTTATCCATTATGCGTTTGATGCGGTCGAGACAAGCGGCATCATTTTCAAATTTATAATCAGTTACTCCGCTTATCTCACAATGTGTGGTAGCACCACCCAGAGTTTCGTTGTCAATATCTTCACCTATAGCTGCCTTAACCAGATAACTTCCTGCTAAAAATATGGAACCTGTTTTATCCACTATCATTGCCTCATCGCTCATAATGGGCAGGTAAGCACCACCGGCCACGCAGCTGCCCATTACTGCAGCAATTTGGGTAATACCCATACTGCTCATTACAGCATTGTTTCTGAAAATGCGCCCGAAGTGTTCTTTATCCGGGAATATTTCATCCTGCATGGGAAGATACACTCCTGCGCTATCCACCAAATAAATGATGGGCAACCTGTTTTCAATAGAAATTTCCTGCGCCCGCAGGTTCTTCTTACCGCTGATGGGGAACCAGGCTCCCGCCTTCACTGTGGCATCATTAGCAACTACTATGCATTGCCTTCCGCTCACATATCCCATCATTACCACTACACCTCCACCCGGGCATCCGCCATGTTCTTCGTACATCTCATACCCGGCCAGAGTACCAATTTCAATGCGCGGGGCATCTTTATCCAGCAGATAATCCACCCGCTCTCGAGCCAGCATTTTTCCTTTTTCCTTTTGTTTTGCAGCAGCCTTTTTCCCTCCGCCTTCAAATATTTTAGACTCAATAGCTTTGAGTTCCTGAACTTTTTCTTTCATGAAGTATATTTAATCTGTTCACTATCGGGCAAATCTAACATCTTCCATCAAAAAGACAGGAATAGGTTTCACTCTTTTGATAATTTTAATACTTTTGCAGCGGGTAGGCGTTATACGACCAGCTCCCTTTGAACTCCCCCAGGCCTTGATCGGAGCAAGGGCAGAAGGTTGAGCGGTGCGATATAATGGCCGCCCATTTTTTGTTAATGAATGGTTAATTAGTTAAGTGGCTGATTAATTGAGCGATTAACAAGTTGAGCAAGCTAAGGTTTGCACATTGTACAGATAAGCATTTACTTTACTGCATAAACAACACTTTAATATTTTCTCATGAAGTTTTTCATTGATACCGCCAACCTCAACCAGATTAAAGAAGCCAATGATTTGGGCATCTTAGACGGAGTAACCACCAACCCTTCCTTAATGGCCAAAGAGGGCATTATCGGTCGCGAAAATATTCTGAAACACTATGTTGACATTTGCAAAATTGTTAAGGGAGACGTAAGTGCAGAAGTAATCTCAACCGATTTTGAAGGCATTATCAAAGAAGGAGAAGAACTGGCTGCTTTGCATGAAAACATTGTAGTGAAAGTTCCTATGATTAAAGATGGCATTAAGGCCATCAGCCATTTCCATTCTGCCGGTATTCGCACGAACTGTACGTTGGTATTCTCTGCCGGACAAGCATTACTGGCTGCTAAAGCCGGTGCTACCTATATCTCCCCTTTTATCGGAAGGTTGGATGATATCTCTTACAACGGTTTAGAACTGATTGCACAAATTACCCAGATGTTTGCTGTGCAGGGCTACCAGACTCAGGTACTCGCTGCTTCCATACGCAACCCTATACACATTATCAAATGTGCTGAAATTGGCGCACATGTTATCACCAGTCCGCTGGAGCCTATTCTGGCTTTATTGAAACACCCGTTAACGGATATAGGTCTGGAGAAATTTTTAGCCGACCACAAAAAGGCCAACGCTTAAGCTATTTGATGAACAATGGTCATCAGGTTGGTGTTGGACTCCAACAGGATGGCTTGTTTTACACCGGCCATAGTTGCGCATACTATATCCCTTTCTTTATCGCCAATAAAATAGGAATGAGCGGGGTCAATAGTAAAACGGGCCAATGCTTTTTCTACCAGTAGTGAACCTGGTTTTCGGCAGAGGCATTTGCCAAAATCAGGATGATGCGGGCAATAATAGATTTCCGTAAAATGAATGTGGGGCAACAACGACTTCATCTTTTCATGAATAGTTGCCAGCCCCTGTTGCGTATACAATCCCTTGGCTATACCACCCTGATTGGTGATTACTATAAGCAAATATCCTTTAGATTGCATCTCTTTCAGAAATTCAGACACCCCCGGGTTCAATTCAAAATCAGCCGCACTACTTACGTACCTGCCGATTTCTTTATTTATTATTCCGTCTCTGTCTAAAAAGATTGCTTTTTGCATTAGTTTTCTTAATTATTGCGTTAATATTTCACCCGGTAAAATTACACAATATTGTCTGACAGCATCGTCATAATTCCGACCTACAACGAAAAAGAGAACATCGAGTTGATGATTCGAAAGGTATTTTCCTTGCCCAAAGCTTTTCACTTGCTCATAGTTGACGATAATTCACCTGACGGAACCCGCGATATTGTTAAAAGAATTTTGCCAGAGTTTGAAGGAAGGCTTCACCTGCTGGAAAGGGGAGGAAAAGAAGGTTTGGGCAGGGCTTATATTGCCGGATTCAAATGGTGCCTGCAACACCGGTATGAGTACATTTTTGAAATGGATGCGGATTTCTCACATAATCCGGATGACCTGGTTAAGCTGTATGAAACAGCCGCTAACGGAGCGGATTTGGTGGTGGGTTCGCGTTACAAATCGGGCATCAACGTTGTGAACTGGCCCATGAGCAGGGTGCTGATGTCCTATTATGCATCGTGGTACGTGCGCTTTATAACAGGCATGACGGTGAGTGATACCACAGCAGGTTTTGTATGTTACCGGAGAAAAGTACTTGAAACCATAGAACTCGATAAAATTAAATTTAAAGGGTACGCTTTCCAGATTGAGATGAAACACACGGCCTGGAAAATCGGTTTTAAAATTGATGAGGTCTCTATCATTTTCACCGACCGTACCATGGGGCAAAGCAAAATGAGCAAGGGCATTTTTAAAGAGGCCATTTGGGGAGTAATTGAATTGCGACTCAAGAGTTTTTTCAGAAGGTATCCGAAAATAGCGTAGTAACTTTTACCTTACTATCACCACTTTTTCCACTCCAATAACTTCACCCGACATTGCACTCTTTACTTGAATAAAGTAGACACCAACGGGCAATTGGTCTGTTTTCAAAGAGGTTTCAGGAGCAAATGAAAACGTTTGTAAATATTTTCTACCATCTATACCCCAACATTCCACTTTGTATTCTTTTTCTGATGTTTTGATGTATAAAGTATTCTTAGCCGGGTTGGGGAATACAATAACAGATGACACACTTGAAAAATCTGTCTTTAATACCACCACATTAGAATAAGCAAATTCACCGTTCATGTCAGTTTGTTTTATGCGGTAGAACACATAATCTTTCGTCTTTTCTTTGCGCAAGTAATCATTGAAATCATAATGCAGAATAACTGAACTAAACCCGTTTGTACTTTTACTTTGCACCTCTCCTGCCTGTTCAAAATGCACACCATCATAACTGAACTCAACAGTAAAATAACGATTGTTTTTCTCTGATGAGGTTGCCCAATTTACTATGGCATCCTCCCCCTCCCACTTGGCATTGCAGTATAACCATTCTACCGGCAATGGATTAACAGATGAGTGGAGAAGTATAAAAGACGAGCCATCCGATGAAGTTGCTTTTAATGATGAACTACTATTGGGGTCGAAGTCAACATCAAAACCCCTGAAATTTCCGGTAGTTGCCATCAAACCATTATTTATTGCCATATGTTGAACATAAGAAATGTTCTCAGTATGGTGAACATATACCCATTGATAAAACAATGAGTCACTAGGGTCATACCTGCAATCGTATTTACAAACGAATGGACTAACCAGTGGAGTTGAAACACTTGACACTGCTGCTGCCGGATTCATATCAGCAGTTCCGGTTATATATCCGCCTATGTATAAAAAAGAATCTTTTAACAAAACGTCATATACTGCTTCTCCAGTAAAAGCCGAAATACTACCAATTCCAAATACCCATTTCAAAAAAAGTGAATCTGAAGGTGAGTAGTTTAGATCATAACAGGCTATTCCAATATCTTCATTTGCTAAAGCTGTAAGATTTACAGTTTTTGCAGAAGGATCAAAATCAACTGTTCCTTCATATTGTACTCCCAGCAACAACTTGTTTCCTTCAATATCTACATCACGCGGATATTGACGACCAGCAGCGCCAATTTTAAAAGCCCATTTAAAAAACGAGGTATCTGATGGAGTGAAACTGGCATCATATTTTGCCAGAAAAACATCATAATCTCCGGAGTTACTTAAATTAAAAACATTTGAAGAAGGATTTAAATCTATTGAAGTACCAAATTCAATAACACCATACAAATAAATATCATTCCCTTTAACCGTAACAGATGTACCACTAAGAATTGATGAACTTGAATTACCTGGTAAAGCAGGCAATGAAAATGCCCAATTTATAAAAGTAGACGCAGAAGGCAACTGCGTCACATCATACTTAACTAAAAATGTATAGTTCCTAACTGATGCCGGTATGTTATAGACACCAGACGATGGGTCAACATCAAGTGCAGAATTGCCTGCATAATAACCACTCAGGTATAAATTGGAACCGGTTGTAGCTAAATTAAACTTAAAACTGATAGATGTATTCGATAATTTAACCACAAATGCCCAATCATAAAAGTCAATACTGGTGGGTGGATAATTAAGATTATATCTGGCAATACAAAGATTGCTCTCTCCTGGATTACCAAAAAAAGCCGTATCTACGGAAGGATCGATGTCTGTTTTTGCTCCAAAAGTATACGCGACATATAAATAGTTGCCTTCCACTTTTATATCTGAAAAGTTGCTCCTGATAGAAAATACCCAATCCTGAATTCCGGTAGCAGCATTTATTTGAGTTAAGTAGGTACCCGGCCCGGTAAGTGTATCATAGCCCAAATATTGAATACCGTTAAAAGTACCTGCTGCAATAAATTTATCTGTACCTTTTGATAATACCCTCATCCCATATGTAATACCACCTTTGTTTCCTATTGTAAATAATGAGGATACTATTCCGGAAGTAGCCCCGTACGAAGACAAAAAGCAGCTTTGGGAGTTGCTGGCACTTCCGCTTGAACCAATTAAGGGGGTTGCAGCATTTGCATTAAAATTCAAACTATCTGATCTAAAGAAACCCGCCATACTGCACCTCGATCCATGCACCTCAACACTGAAACACTCTATATATCCTGAAAACACTTTTGCCCATTGTAAAAAAGTAGTATCTGAGGGTAATTTACTGCCATCATATTTAGCCAGAATGCCTACACCATCTCTGTGTACAACTTTAGGTGACGGGTCTACATCAATAAGGGATGTAGGTGATGAATCAATAAAACCTGAGACATAAATTTCATGGCCTGAAACTGATACATCATAAAATTCATTCCAAGAATCACCATTATTTGGGGCAATACCAAAAGCCCATTCAAAAAAGTTGGTATCGTTAAACTGCTTTGTTATGTTGTATTTTACTAAAAACGCTTGTTTATGTCCCCAGTGAAAATTTGTACCTCTGAATTTTGTCGAGGGATCCATATCACAATTACTATTTAAATAACCAACTATGTATAAATGACTATCCGTTAATTCCAATTGATTCATCATATCTTCCCCTGCGTCTCCAAAACAAAAAGCAGATTGAAAAAACGAATTAGAATCCGGTGGAAAAGAATCAGAATATTTAGCCAGAAAAACGTCTTTACTGCCCACACCTGTAATATTGTTAACTCCTGATGCCGGATTCATATCATAAGGAGTTGTTCCCGATAATGTTCCCGACAAATAGATATGACTATTATTTACTTTTATCCTCTTATTTGTAAAGTTACCTAAATTGCCTCCCCATTTATAGAATAACGTATCGTTGGGAGTGTATTGATTATTTAATTTTACCAAAAACGAACACCCTCCACCCGGAAGAGAAATCAAATGTGTATTCGCTGTGGGATTCAAATCCATACTACTTCCAAAGGCCCATCCTGCGATGTATATAAAACCATTTTGTACTTCTAAATCCATAATACTTATTTGTAAGCCCGAAGAAGTTGAACCACCCCAAATGGCAGCCCACTCTAAAAAGGACGTATCAACAGGACTGTGTCGAATATTGTATTTAATTAAAAAACTACTCGCTCCATTTGAGCTTGATGAAAAGTTGGCTTGTAAACTAGTAATGCCAGTTGAAGGATCTGCATCAAAACTGTTCTTAAAATTTCCAGCTACATACAAATAATCACCTTTTACTTCTATTGCAGTAGGAGTATTAACACCAACTCCGCCTAACTTAAAAACCCACTGAAAAGTACCATTGGCAGCATATTTAGCTATAAATAAATCTCCGTCTCTATTTGAACTTGACAAGGAATGAACAGCTGTATCAGAAGGGTTAAAATCAACATTCTGTGACTTAATAATACCATATACGTAGTAGTTTCCATTTGAGTCAACCTGGTGTGTAAACACCATTTCTTTGCCTGACTCATTGTTTAAAGTCAACAATTTCGGCTGTGCAATAGCTAAAGTAGAGAAATAAAAAAGAATGCATACAAGAAGTGTTCTCGTTCTGAACATACATCCGTATAGATTGACTTTCATTTTATAAAATAGGTTTGTTCGGTTCAACTAAATTATATTCTTTCTGAATCCGTCTGAAAAAATTGGTCGAAAAATCTACCAAAGTACAACTATAAACTGATTTCCAATAAGATACAAACAATGCAGGAGTTTAAAAAGTGCATTAGGCATCATTCTCATTGTCAAAAGAGTTGATTTATACCTCTTACTCTTTACAAAATTTAAAACTCATACTTCTCCCCCTGTCCCTGTTTTCAGGTATATGTAATTTTAGCTGTTTGTGGTGATTTACGGGAATGGCCTACTTAGCACCTTTGTCTTGTTCAAACGCAACTAAAAACATTAACAAAAAATATCATGAAAACATTAAAATCAACCATCGCCTTAATTGCCGCTTTTGCTTTAACCTTTAATTCAGTAGCGCAAGCCAACCTTACCCCCAGAGCCAATAATGTTAGCATCGAAATCAACATAGAGGACGGCAATGTGCAGATTTTATGGAACACCAACAAAGAAGTCAACAGCAGCTACTTTCTCATTGAAAAATCAACGGATAGCATTCACTTTACCGCAGTAAAGATGGTAAAAGCAGCGGGTAAATCAGACTTTGCTCGCCACTATGAATACAGCGAAACTGCTGATGTGGTAACCAAGGTATTTTACCGCGTAACCTTGGTAACCATGAACGGGGAACAGATTGCGTCTGTACCTGCAACTGCTTTCAGCACCGAAAATATTGCTGCAAAATAAAGTTGAAAATTAAATTATTTTTTGAGAACCTTTGGTGAAAACTAAACCAAACCAACCACCATGAATCAACTCATTAAAATCGGAGCGACAGTGTTTCTTATTGCAGTAGTGACACAAATAAATGCTCAAACAACCACTTCGCGTTTCTCAACCAACCTGATGCATTGGATGAACTCCGGCTCTTACCAGCAGCATGTAGTTAAGTTTAAAATGAACAACACTTCCTATCTGAGTACTTTGATAAAAGTAAACAAGAAGGTAGAGGAGAAAAAAATAGAACAATTGGGCGCCATTGTTGGCACCAAAGCCGGTGATATTTGGACCGTAAGGGTACCCGAAGACAGGATGATGGCATTCACCCGTATAGCCGGAATAGACTTTATTGAACTGGACAGAGAGGTGCACGAATTGATGGATTCCGCCAGATATTTTACCGGAATTGACTCCGTTCATTTGGGTATAGGCGTACCATTACTGGGTGGTAAGGATGTAGTTGTTGGGATTTTAGATCGTGGTTTTGATTATACTCATCCTGCTTTTTTCGACACAAGTTATTCGAGGTTGCGTATTCAGCGTGTATGGAATCAACGTTCTACCGGCACTCCTCCGTTCGGATTCAGTTATGGTGAAGAACTAAAGGATACTACTACCATATTGCAAAAAAGGTTTTCAACAACCACCAATGACCACGGCACTTCTGTGGCATCCGTTGCAGCCGGTTCAGGATATGGCAGTGCCAATAACAGACAGTTTAGAGGTGTTGCCTATGATTGTGACATTGTTTTGGTGGAATCGAATGCTGATACAACCGAATTTGCCGTATTTACCTATGGGACCATGATAGATGGTTTCAATTATATCTTCAACTATGCTGAATCTGTGGGTAAACCTGCTGTAATCAACGTCAGCCTCGGAGGATCTGATGGGCCGCATGATGGAACCTCTTTATTTGGCCGCGCTTGTGATAACATGGTAGGACCCGGGAAAATTATTGTGTTTGCGGCCGGCAATGATGGAAATGTCCCCATTCACCTGCAAAAAACATTCACAGTTTCCGATACATCCATCAGCACCATTATAAACCTTGTATCAGACTGGGATGATCTTGAATTGTGGGGAGACACAGGTAAATCATACTGCATAGAAATCGGATTATTTTCAAATGGAGTAAAAGGTGCAAAAACAGGAACGATTTGTATTGACAATATGTTCAGGTATGTGCCACTTATAGGTACTGATTTAGATACCACCTATGTTTCTATTGGTTCTGAAATTAATGTGTTAAACAACAAACCACATATTTCCATGCGGTTAAAGCACAATTCAAAAGACTCCATTTACTTAACCGTAAAAGGGACAGAAGGCACTGCTCATCTTTGGATTTACGGAGAGTTTAAGGGCAACGGTTCCTGGGCCACTGAAGGAGATTCTCATTTTTCAGTGGGAGAATATGCCTGTTCAAAATCCTGTATAGCTGTTGGCGCATACTCTACCAGAACATCCTGGAAAAATCTTCAAAACCAGGTGATACCTGTACCGGTTGAAGTAACAAGGGCCAGAGGCGATATTGCCACTTTCTCCAGCCTCGGGCCAACAATGGACGGTCGTATGAAACCTGAAATAACTGCACCTGGCTCTATGATAGGCTGTGCAACCAATTCATTTTCGCCTGCCTACAGACCCGGTAGTGCTGGCCTTTATTATTTTTGCACCGTAACCAAATATACTTCACCAAGAAACAACCGCAATTACTATTACTCCATGACTCAGGGCACTTCTGTTGCTGCACCTGTGGTAACCGGGGCAGTTGCCTTATTGTTACAAATAAATCCAACATTAACCGTAGACAG
>DATGWX010000336.1:0-3033 GCA_035299275.1 Bacteroidia bacterium | reverse complement strand
ATTGCTGGGAGGTATTTTGCTGGAGAAGTTAGACATCCCTCCTATTCTCCAAATGTTCCACCTGTTTATCGGAAGTATTTCCATTGGAATTCAGTTGTATATTTATATACTGGTATTTACAAAAACCCGCTACAATAGCGGTAACTAAAATAAAATGATTGCGGAAAAAGCAACACTTGTTCAGTCGGTAAGTTGGTCGCAAAAAATGCGCGATTACAATGAGTTGGTGAAGATGCGCCTGAATTTACTGGTGGTGTTTTCATCTGTCATCAGTTTTGCCATGGCCTCCTCGGGTAACATCAACTGGATGCAAATGGCCATGCTGTCTTTGGGCGGTTTTCTGGTAGTGGGTGCATCCAACGGCCTGAACCAGATTATTGAGAAAGACTTTGACAAGCTCATGATTCGCACAGCCAACAGACCTGTGGCCACTCATCGCATGAGTGTTACTGAAGCTGCTATCGCCTCTACCTTAATGGGTATTGCGGGTGTGGTTATTTTGGGGATTTTCCTCAATCAGGTAAGTGCCATGCTGGCCTTGTTTGCTTTGCTCTCGTATGCCTTTGTGTATACCCCCATGAAAAGGGTCTCACCAATAAGTGTATTTGTAGGTGCCTTCCCGGGTGCAATTGCCCCTATGTTGGGTTGGGTTGCCGTAACCGGACATATTTCTATTGAAGCCGTTATTCTTTTCCTGATACAGTTCTTTTGGCAGTTCCCACATTTCTGGTCTATTGCATGGGTACTGGACGATGATTACAAAAGAGCCGGATTCAAAATGTTACCTTCTAAAGATGGACGGGATAAAAAAAGTGCACTACAGAACCTTTCTTTTACCTTGGTGCTTATACCACTCTCCTTTATTCCAGCTATGTACAACATGACCGGAACCATTTCGGCTTTTGTATTGCTGGCCAGTGGCTTGTGGCTGTTGTTTTTATCTTACCGACTTTACAGAACCTGCGAAATAAGTGATGCTAAAAAACTGATGTTCGCCTCTTTTCTGTATTTACCTATTGTACAATTAGCTTTATTCTTTGATAAAATATGAGTAGTGTGACTGCACAAAATATCAAACAAAATAACAACGATCCGCAATACGCAGTAAACCCTACAAGGTTTGTGTTATGGTTGCTGATTGTTGCCAGCATCATGCTTTTTGCCGGATTTACCAGTGCTTATATTGTACGCAGGGCTGAAGGAAACTGGATGCAATTTGCATTACCCGCCAGTTTATGGATAAGTACTTTTACTATCTTACTGAGCAGTGTAAGTATGGTTTGGGCCTACCGCTCAGCCAAAAAAGACAGCATTAATCAGGTAAAATACGGATTGATTACTACACTTGTTCTGGGCTTCATATTTCTATACAGCCAATACAATGCATTTTTTGATTTGGTTGAAATGGGTGTATACCTTTCCGGATCCAACGTGGCCGGTTCTTTTCTGATTATTATTGCCGGAGTACATTTCGCTCATATTTTGGGCGGGTTACTGTGGTTAACCATTGTTTTATACCAAAGCTTTAATTTTAAAGTGCACAAAAAGAACATACTCAACATCAGCCTGTGTAATACTTACTGGCATTTCATAGGTTTACTGTGGGTATATTTGTTTGTATTTTTTATGTTGTACCGATAATATAATTTTTGAAGATAACTGATATGTCAACAGAAACAACTACCTTAAAGAAACGTTCCATTTGGGCTGGAGGCTTCTCTCCTTTCAATGTGAGCTACGGAAAGCTAATGATGTGGATTTTCCTGCTATCGGATGCTTTCTCCTTTTCATCTTTACTGATCAGCTATGGAACAGTAAGGTATGCCCACCCTTCACCTCCGCACGGTAACCCTGTTATTCACGGAGCAGAAGTAAGACCTCTGGGGCATGTTCCAGATAACTTTGTGGAACTTTTAGGAGAAACCAAAGCCGCCAACGGTGATTTCTTTTTCTCTAAAACACACTGGCCTTCACCGGATTTGGTTTTTAACCACTTCCCTTTCCTGCATGGTCTTCACCTGCCTTTGTTTTTTGTGAGTTTGATGACATTCATTCTGATCTTCAGTTCTGTTACCATGGTACTGGCGGTAGAAGCAGGTCACCGGATGGATAAACAGAGCGTAGCCAAATACATGTTCTATACCATCTTAGGTGGAGCGGCCTTCTTAGGTTGTCAGGCTTGGGAATGGACCCAGTTCATTACCGCTGGAGCTTCCTTACAAGGTAACCCGTTTGGCCCTACAGCTTTTGCGGCCTTGTTCTTTATTGTAACGGGCTTCCACGGTTTCCACGTATTCAGCGGTGTGGTAATTAACGTAATCATTTACCTGAATGTATTAAACGGCACGTACGACAAACGCGGACATTATGAGATGATTGAGAAAGTTGGTTTGTATTGGCACTTTGTAGATTTGGTTTGGGTATTCGTATTTACCTTCTTCTACCTCATCTGATTTTATTTATTGTTAAACTACTAAGATTAAAAGTATATGAGCGCATCACACGATCAACATATCAACGCAATAGAAGGTGCAGGTATCAACCCTGATCAACCTCACGGAACAAAGGACATCTGGAAAACATTCTGGATTCTCTTTGTACTAACCATTGTTGACATTGCTTTCTATTTCGCAGTTTCTCCCAGCATGTTCCGTAACTGGGTCTTCATATTTTTGGGTATTGTAAAAGCTTACTTTATTGTGGGTGTTTTTATGCACATGAAATATGAAAGAAAGAACCTCATTCAAACTATCATTCTCCCGGTTTTATTCATATTGGGCTTAATCGCCACCTGCATATATGAAGGTAACTTCTGGGACAGCATCAACATTAACTTAGATTAATGAAAAAATACAAAGAGGCGCTCCTGATATTAGTAATAGTAGGAGCGCCTGTTCTTTTTTATTTACTCATCAAAACAGGCAGACAGAACTATTATTTTCTCCCTGTTTACGGAGAACGCTTTTATGATGAGCAAATAAAAGACACCGTCTTTCACACTATACCCGATTTCAACTTTATTAATCAAACAAA
>DATGWX010000335.1:0-2441 GCA_035299275.1 Bacteroidia bacterium | reverse complement strand
TTTGTTTGCATCTGTCTGCATCTGTCTGCTTTTTGTTTACTTTTGTTTATGGAAACAACCGAAAAGCACGAAAAATTTCTCAGTGAAAAATTGCCATTGTATCTGAATGAACTGAAAACTACATCAGCACCCTTATGGGGCAAAATGGATGTACAACAAATGCTCGAGCACCTGTGCCTTCCCTTTTTGATTGCCACCGGAAAGATGAGTGTTCAACTTACCTCGCCTGAAGACAAGACTCCCGTACTCAAACGTATTTTAATGAGCGATAAACCGCTGCCAAAATTATTTCACAACCCCATTTTACCTGAAACACCAATGCCTGCTGCAGGTGCCAATCTGGAAGAAAGTAAAAAAGCATTAAAGGAAAGTGTAGCCTTCTTTTTGGATTACTATAAAAAGAACCCTAACGGCACAGCCCTGCACAACATTTACGGAGAACTGAACTACCAGGAATGGTTGGTGATGAACATTAAGCACGTGCGCCACCACTTTGCTCAGTTTGCGGTGGAAATCGATGCTACGCTGTAGCTCGTTCAACTTTTAGCTGCAGAAGGCGCTTCTCCACCTGCTTTCTGATGTGATTATTCGTCAGATTCATTTGATACATCATGATACCATAGAATATTGCTTTGTCAATATATTTTCTGTTGTAACGCAACACCCACCACACCAACTTCCAAAACCATTGGCGATGTGTATCTTTAATACCCATGAGGTATATAATTCTCAAAGCCACACTTACATCGTGCCAATTAAATTTTGGATGTATTCTGATGTGAGAATCAGGTAAACGATGATGTAAAAAAAATGTTTGAAGACGACTAAGCGAACCTACCGGAGCATACAGTTTTTCACTCACCTGCAGAAACCCTTCCAACAAAACAGCTTCGTCCATTACCGGTGTGATGTTAGTGTCTCCCTCCTCAAATGCAAATGGCTTAGACAGCCTTCCTTCTCTTTTTAAACGTTCATAAAGTGCAGTACCCGGGGGAGCTTTAAGAATATTTACAATAGGTAAAGGAATACCACTCTGCTGAATAAAATTACTTATTGTATTAAAACTGCTTGTTGTATCGGTATCAAACCCTACTATGAATCCGCCTGAAATGATAAAGCCTTTTTCATGAATAAAATGAATGGTTTCCAACAGATCCCGCTTGAGATTTTGATTTTTATGAGATACTGCCAGACCTGCCTCCTCAGGAGTTTCTATACCAATAAATACATGTCTGAACCCGGCATCCAAAAGTAACTGCATCAGCTCCTCATCATCTGCCAGATTAACTGTGAGCTGAGTGGCAAAAAAGAATCCCGGATTTGTTTTCTTTCTCCAGGCAATCAGTGCCGGTAAAAGTTCTGCTTTCAGAATACGTTTATTGCCTATCAGGTTATCATCGGCAAATAAAACCAGTTGAACAGCCTTATTACGACTTATTACTTCCAATTCACGTATAATTTGCTCAGGGGTTTTGGTGCGTGGTTTACGTCCAAAAAGCGCTGTTACATCACAGAAGTCGCACAAATAAGGGCACCCTCTTGAGTATTGCACAATGGCATACAAATAATGACGCATATCCACCAATTCGAATAGTGGCACAGGAGAGGTAGTTACATCAGCAAACTCTAATGTGGAGTAAACATCTTTCAACTCCCCTATTTCGATATCGCGAATAAACTCCTGTAAAGTAATTTCAGCCTCATTCAGCACAAAATGATCCACTCCTTCAAATCGTTCATATTCGTGGGTAAACAGCGGGCCTCCTGCAACAACTTTTGCACCCGCTTTTTTGCAACGGGCAATAATCTCTCTGGCAGATTCTTCCTGAACATTCATGGCGGAAAGAAAAATAAAATCGGCCCAACGGATGTCTTCGTCACGGAGATTTTCTACGTTCACATCTACCAATCTTTTCTCCCACTTATCAGGCAATATGGATGCAATGGTTAACAAGCCCAGCGGAGGAAATGCCGCTTTTTTACCTACCACATGAATAAAATGTTTCAGTGCATAAAAAGTATCGGGCATACGGGGATACACCAGTAAAATTCGGATAGGGTTTGATTTTCCGTACATCTTTTTTATCTCATTTTGATGACTAAGTGCCTTAGAAGAATAATACCTTCCGCTTCTTTCTTACCAGGACACGTTGTACAAACGAAAATACAACAATATCTCATTTCCCTTTAAGTCTGTTTTACTTTCAGCATTGCATGCGTTGTAAAATCTGTTTTCTGCACCCTATACGATTTTGTCCGTGAATACAAATGATGGGGGGGGGGCGAAAGGAAGTAAATACTATATCAGGTTCTTGATACAAAAGAATAAAGTTGTGTGTATGTAATACGAAACTGATGCGTGATAGTAAAAAAGACCGCTCTAACTTTTATGGGAAATATTCGTCATTATATGTTGCGCGGCAATCCACCCTGTTGTCCAG
>DATGWX010000334.1:0-3263 GCA_035299275.1 Bacteroidia bacterium | reverse complement strand
TATTTACAACATTATTGGTATTCCCGTTGCTGCCGGCATACTGTATCCAATCAACGGTTTTTTACTTAATCCTATGATTGCCGGTGCGGCAATGGCATTAAGCAGTGTAAGCGTTGTGAGCAATAGTCTGCGATTGAAGTTCATCAGAAAACATCAGTAAATCTCACAAACGAATCACAAAATACTGTAAGAACTCATCGGGCTTACACACTCAACTTTGCATCAAAAAAAACAAGACATGGAAAAAACAATCACTTCTACTTCAGAGCGCCTTTATGAAAAAAGATGGCTTGCTCTTGCTGTGTTATGTACAGCACAATTTATGGTTATCATGGACACCTCCATTATTGGTGTTGCCTTGCCGGCCATACAAAAATCACTTAACTACACTGCGTCTGAATTGCAGTGGATATTTAATGCCTATGTAATTGTCTTCGGTGGAATACTTTTGCTGGGCGGCAAGTTATCCGACCTGTTGGGTCCTAAAAAAATATTCATGTGGGGTTTTGCAATTCTGGCGCTGGCCTCATTATTAACCGGACTATCGTGGAATGAATCTTCCATGAATATCGGGCGGGCCTTACAGGGTTTTGGATCAGCATTAATAGCGCCTTCAGCCCTAACGTTACTTCTAACTATATTCCGGGACCCGAAAGAACTGGGAAAAGCATTTGGTTTTTGGGGAGCTGCTGCCGCGGCAGGAGGTTCGGCTGGCGTTTTTTTAGGTGGTGTTCTTACAGAATATTTATCCTGGAGATGGACTTTCTTTATCAATCTGCCATTAGCAGCCATAGTAATGCTGGCCGGTGCCGGATTATTAATTAAAGGAAATACACGAAAAAGTAAAATTGATTACTTAGGTGCTTTCCTTATTACTTCAGCAATGATTTTACTGGTGTATACCTTAATAATGGTAGAGAAAAACGGCTGGACCTCCTTTACCAGTCTTCTGCTTTTCGGCATTACCTTTTTACTGCTGGTGTTATTTGTTATTCTGCAAAAGAATATAAAGACCCCTTTGCTTCCTTTATCAATTTTTAAAGTACCCAATCTTACTGCAGGCAATATCATCATGCTGCTAATGGCCGGTGCATGGATTCCGTTGTGGTTTTACCTCAACCTGTATCTTCAGCAAATATTAGAATACTCCGCCTTTAACTCAGGGCTTGCCTTATTGCCCATGACTATTGCCATAATGATACTGATGGTTGGAGTTACCGGAAGATTAATGGCCAGGTTTGGCTTTAAAAAAGTATTGGTCTCCGGTCTTATTGCGTTAACCTTGTCACTACTATTGTTCTCTGCTGTACCTGTAGAAGGTAGCTTTATGGTGCATGTATTAGGCGCCTCATTGCTGGGTGCTGCGGGAATGTCATTGGCTTATATTCCGGGCACCATAGCAGCCATTTCCGGTGCAAAGCCTGAAGAGTCAGGATTGGCTTCAGGAATTGTTAACACAACATACCAACTGGGCTCAGCTATTGGGTTGGCTATTGTAGTAGTAATAGCCACATCAACCACTAATACGGAAATGGCTGAAGGCGTTTTAAATAAGGAGGCGCTTAATTCCGGTTTCCGTGCAGCATTTCAATCAGCTGCTGTTATAAGTAGTATAGGTGCTGCTCTGGCCTTTTTGGGCATCAAAACAATCAAATAATTTCACAACAATATCACAAAATACTGTAAGCATAGCCCACCGGGAAGTGCGGAACTTTGTATCATAAAATTTAATTAAAAATATCATGGAAACACTTCAAGAAAAAAACCAAACACTAACATTCAAAACCAACATTAACTGCAGCAGCTGCGTAGCCAACGTAACTCCCGCTTTAAACGCAGCTGAAGGAATTTGCCACTGGAGCGTAGATACCACTAACAAAGACAAGGTGCTTACTGTTCACTCAGACGGCATAACAGAGTCAGAAATCATTCAGGCGGTAGAAAGTGCCGGATATAAAATTGAACCTATTAAAGCATAAAATCATGAGAATCATTCACACCATTTTATTTACTCTTTTACTGGTTACAGGAGTAAGTGCACAAACACCGGACGTTCAACCTGTGCTTGCTTCCTACCTGAAAATGAAAGATGCCCTGGTAAAAAGTGATGCCGTAAAAACAGCTGAGTATGCAACTGAACTGATTGCTGCTATCAACTCAACAGACGTGACTGCACTTAAGCCAAAGGAATCAAAATCTTTCCGGGCGGAAAAAGAAAACCTTCTTAAACTTTCTGACAAAATAGTTGCGGCAAAAGACATCGAAAAACAACGGTCGGCCTTTGCACCGTTATCTGTTTCCATGTGGAAGATTGTTAAGACCTCAGAGAGTATCAGCAGTAAGGTGTATTACCAATATTGCCCCATGAAAAAGAGCTATTGGATAAGTACAGAAGAAAACATAAAAAACCCTTACTACGGTAGCAAAATGCTCACCTGTGGTAATGTATCAGATAAAAAATAACGCTACATGATCAGACTACTCTCATTCCTGCTTATTACTGCCTGCGTAGTTTCTGCTAACGCCCAACAGGTGGTTCGGTACGATTTATATATAACCGATACCCTGGTTAATTTTGACGGTAAAAACAAAAGAGCCATTGCCGTTAACGGGCAGATACCAATGCCTACGCTTACGTTCACCGAGGGAGACACAGCAGAAATTCATGTACACAACCAACTGAATGAGGAAACCTCTTTACACTGGCATGGTTTGTTTTTGCCCAACAAAGAAGATGGTGTACCCAATCTTACACAAATGCCCATTAAGCCACACACCACACACATATACCGGTTTCCCGTAATACAACACGGCACACATTGGTACCACAGTCATTCTGGGTTGCAGGAACAGATAGGTATGTACGGCTCTATGATTCTTAATAAGCGGACTGACGATAAAACCTTTCGCAAAGGCATTGACGACTTACCTACACTACCGGTTATACTGAGCGAATGGACCAACCTGAAACCGGAGAATGTACACCGTATGCTGCACAATGCTTCCGATTGGTTTGCTATCAGAAAAGGCGCAACACAAAGTTATGCTGAAGCTATAAGAGCCGGACATTTTAAAACTAAAATAACCAACGAATGGAAACGCATGCTGGCAATGGACGTAAGTGATGTGTACTACGATAAACTCCTGATCAACGGCAGAGAGAAAAGTCAGTTTTCAACATTCAAAGCCGGAGATAAGGTGCGGTTGCGTATTTCCAATGGCGGGGCCTCCACGTATTACTGGTTAACCTACGCGGGAGGCAA
>DATGWX010000333.1:0-3227 GCA_035299275.1 Bacteroidia bacterium | reverse complement strand
AAGATTTTTTCAGGTAACGTATGGCTTTTTTATGTTTGTTGTGTTGGCTGTAAATAGTTCCGATAAGTGTATACAGATCTTTATTTACGTAAGGGTTCATGGCAATGGCCCGTTTGAGGTCACGTAGGGCATAGCGATCTTTGTTATTCAGGTACCTGCAAAAACCCCGCATATACAGGGCATCATCGTCACCTCCGAAGTATTTCAGGTAAATGTCGAGATTCATTTCGGCACTTTTGTAATCTTTGTTTTTGTAATCCTGAACAGCCCTGTATAAGGCAGCTCGGGCCAACAGAACATCACTGCCGCTATAAGCCGCTTTAGGTGTTGGTTTGTAATACCGCTGAGATCCTCCCATGTACCGTTGAGGCGAATACCCTGACTGTGCCGTAGCAGTTACCCACAGCAGGAGGACAGCAAGCAAGCACAATGAACGATACAGTAGTGTAACCATGCGCAAGGTATTACTAGTTAATTGTTTGGCTAAGTTACGGCATAGATTCCGAAAAACCTTGCCTTAATTAACAATGGAGACAGAAGAAGGCCTCAGAAAGTTGCCTGAGTTGATTCTTTTTTCCCGTTGCGAATAAAATGGATGGTTACGGTGTCGCCCTTTTTGAATTTGGCTAAGGCCTGCATGTAGTCCTTCATGCCGGTGATGGTTAAATCATTCATGCCCACCAGTACATCTCCGGCCTGTAATCCTGCCTTTTGTGCGGGCTTATCCGGACTTACTCCATCCATCCTTAAACCGGGGCCTTCAAAAGAGTAATCGGGCACTATACCCAGCGTAACCTTGAAGGCCACACGTTCCGTTTGCGGGTTACGGGTAGGCAGAAAAGTCGGTTTGGCCTCTTTGGAAGTTTCATTAATTACTTTGACAATAAAATCGAGTATCTGTTTCTGTCCGTAGAAATTGATTTTTTCAATGTCGTCAGTAGGTTTGTGGTAATCGCTGTGTAAGCCCGAGAAAAAGTGCAGTACCGGTATATTTTTCAGGTAAAAAGAAGCGTGGTCAGAAGGGCCCATTCCGGCAGAGTCAGTTTTCAGTTTCAGGTAGGTGTTATCTGCAATCAGTTTGTTCAGTAAGGGTTCCCAGAGCGCTGCTGTTCCAGTACCCGATACCATCAACTTGTGGGTGGAGTCATTTAAACGGCCTATCATATCCATGTTAATCATGCAACTGATTTTCTCTAACGGATAAGTGGGGTTGTTGGTAAAAAACTTTGAGCCCAGCAATCCTTCTTCTTCGCCTGAAAAACAAATGAAAAGTAAGTTGTAATTTTCTTTGCGGTCGTTTTTAGCAAAATGATGAGCCAGTTCAATTACACCGGTGGTGCCTGATGCGTTGTCATCCGCCCCGTTGTGAATCTGGTTAACGGCTTCTTTGTCCATAGAGTTTCCGGCATGGCCATAACCCAAATGATCATAGTGTGCGCCAATCACAATGGTATATTCGGCATCATTATTCAAAAAGCCTACAATGTTTTGTCCCTTGGTTTTGATGGTGCCTTTGTCAGAAGTATCGTGTGGATTGGGGTTGTATTTCATGGGAAATTCCTGAAAGTAATACAGGTTTCCCATAGGTTGTAATCCGGCTTTTTCAAATTGCTTAATGATGTATTTGGCGGCTTTTTTCTCGCCTTTGGTGCCCGGAAAACGCCCCTGAAGCTTGTCTCCGGCTAAGTAGGTGATGTGCTTTTTTATTCTTTCCGTCTCAATCTTTTGTGCATATAGGCGGAACGAGCAGATAGCGATACACAGGTAAAGTAGAATTAGCCTTTTCATTTTTGACAATAATTTAGTTCAGCAATTTAGTCAATCCAATCGGCAATAAACAAGTTGGTATCCCGTGTGCCTCCGTTATTTCGGTTGGAGGAAAATACCAGTTTTTTGCCATCGGGTGAAAACATGGGGAAAGCATTAAATTTACTTTCGAAAGTAATTTGTTCCAGACCGGTTCCGTCAGTATTTATCATGTACAACTGAAAATCATATCCGCGGGCGGAATGGTGGTTGGAGGAGAACAGAATCTTATTACCTGAAGGATGGTAAAACGGGGCCCAGTTGGCTTTACCCAGATTGGTGATTTTTTTCAACTCACTGCCATCTGCATTGCACGTGTAAATCTCCATATTGGAGGGCGCAACTAATCCTTTTGACAGAAGCTCTTTGTATTCTTTTACTTCAGTTTCTTCAGTGGGGCGGGAGGCTCTGAATACTATTTTATTTCCATCAGGTGAAAAAAACGCTCCGCCATCGTAGCCTAATCCAAAGGTGATTTGTTTCTGGTTGCTGCCGTCAATGTTCATGGTCCACAGTTCCAAATCACCTGAGCGGGTGGAGGTAAACACAATTTTATCTCCTTTGGGAGATACCGTGGCTTCAGCATCATAACCCGGATTGTTGGTGAGTTGTCTGGTAATCTTCCCTTTCATGTCAGCCACAAAAATGTCATAGGTGGAGTCTATTGACCACAAATATTTTCCGGAGGTAACAGGGGCCGGTGGACATTCTTTTCCGGCCAGGTGTGTGGAGGCATAGAGAATATGCTTGTTGTCGGGCATAAAATACGCACAGGTTGTGCGACCGTTTCCGGTGGAGATAAGAGCCGGTTTGTACGTGGTATCTCCGCTTTTTTTCAGGTTGTAATGAAATATCTGGTCGCACTTTAAACCCCAGGCAGGGTTATTACTTTGAAAGCTGAGGTGTTTACTGTCGGGGCTGAAATAGGCCTCAGCATTGTCACCCCCAAAAGTGAGTTGTTTTAAATTACTCAGGTGTTTTTCGTTGCTTTGTGCCCATACTCCTGAAAAGGAGAGGAGTAGTAGAAAAATGTATGTGTATTTCATGTGCAGGTTTAATGGCTGCAAAGGTAATCAGGCTGCTGAAGCAACAGCCATCGCCAAGCCTTAGAATTGTAATACTTCGGTCAAAAAAAAGCTAGTTAATATCCCAGCTGTCGCAAAGCAAATCGATGTATTTATTCTCATCGCGTGTTATTTGCTCATCGGCCTTTACCAGTTTAATAGCAAACTTGAGGAAATCACTCCTTTCATGCTCAGTAGAATCACTGAAAAAATCTTCAGCAGCCTTCCGGAAGTGATCCATGTAATCTTCGCGTTGGAGTGTGCTTAATATTTCCACTTCATTGTCCATATTAATGTAGAAAGGGAAGTTTTCTTTCAGGTATTTAACTATCACTAAACCCTCAGGACCTGAGAATT
>DATGWX010000332.1:0-1547 GCA_035299275.1 Bacteroidia bacterium | reverse complement strand
AAGTGTTGCTTGTCTGCTGTCTGTCTGCTGTCTGCTTATCTGCCGGTAAGTGCCGACTCACTCAGTTTTACCCTGAAGTGATTTTCCAGTACGTTTAAGCTGTTGTTAAAATGGGCATTGTTGTTCACAATCATATCGGCTGCATTTTTAAACGGCAGCAGGTATTTCTCGTAAGCCGGCAACACGTGGTTTTTCCATTGGTAAATAACCTGGTCATAAGGAATGCCGCGTTCTGTGGTGTCTCTTCGTATGCGTCTTTCCAGCTTTACATCATCGGCCGCATCAATAAACACTTTTAAATCGAGCAGCTTAAAAATTTCTTCAAACCAAAAAATGAACAGCCCTTCAATCACAATAATGCGGGCGGGTTCAAAACGCAAAGTAGCAGGCTCCTCTCCTTCTATCTGAAATTTGTATTCTTTACGTTCTACTACCTTACCGTTTTTCAAATCCTGCAAATCAGCAATAAAACGGGCGTAATCAATGCACTCAGGTAAGTCGAAATTCACCTGTCCGTTGTGGTCATAGATGTGGTGTTCTGAAGAGCGGTAATAGTTATCCTGCGAAATAATGCACAACTCTGCACCTGAAAATAATTCGCGCAAGGAATGTAAAAAACGGGTTTTGCCCGAAGCGCTGCCACCCGAAATACCTACGAGATATGGATAATTTGTTGCCGGAGTACTCACTGTTTGTGGCACAAATGTATAGTTTAGTACAGGTTTTTCAAGGCGATTTCTCACCCCGTGTATTATTTCCGTTCGCACTATCTGCTTTATCCGTTCATCGTCATTTTTCTACGTTTCACTGAAAGTAATTTGATTTTTAACGGTAAAAAACGTAAACTAAGGAAACTTTAAGAGTATTTTTTGTTTCCTCTGTACATTTAATATATATCTTTGCCCCCGAAATGAGCGAAACAAATCCGGTAGAAGAAAAAATCATCTCCACCGCAAAGGGCATGTTTATGCGCTACGGCATCAAGAGCATTACTATGGATGATGTGGCAAGGGAACTGGCTATTTCGAAAAAAACACTGTACCAATACTGCACTGATAAGAATGACCTGGTGCAAAAAGTATTTACCCGCCACATTGAGCAAGTAAGTAAAGAATGTAGTGTAGCTTGTATTGATGTATCGAACCCCATTGAACAACTGTTGAAATTGAGTGTGATGCGCGCTGAGGATCTCAACAACATGCACCCTGCCCTGTTGTATGACCTCAAAAAATATTACCCTGAACAATGGCAGGAGCTAGATAAGTACAAAAACGAATTCATTTTCGGGATGATATGGAAAAACCTGGAACAGGGAAAAGCCACGGGCCTTTACCGCGAAGACATTAACCATGAAATAGTAGCCAGATTTTATGTTTATCTGGTGGATACAGTGCTGGACGTAGACGGACTGATGCGAAAAAAATATGACGGTAAAATATTGCACCACGAGATGGTTACTTACCACCTCAGGGCCATTTGCACCAAAAAAGGATTGGACTACCTCAACAAAAAAATAAAGGATTCAACTATTTAATAAATTTGAAAAC
>DATGWX010000331.1:0-3318 GCA_035299275.1 Bacteroidia bacterium | reverse complement strand
GTTACCTTAATTTGTAAAAATATGAATGAGAACAACCTTTTGAATGTGTTATTTTTTTCAAAAGGACTGCAAATGTAGAGAAAAAAACAGTATATGGAAATTTTATGAAGAAAAAATTTTCACTTTTCCTTCATCTTCTCGCTATAACGCTTCACCTGTGTTTTTAATTGGTCAACCACAATGTCTGTGGCGGCTTCAAATGAAATGGAATTGTGCTCGGCAAAAAGAGGCCCATTGGGCACGTTTACCTTGATTTCCACCAGTTTATTATCTTTCTCTGTAGTTTTTTGCAATTTAAGGTAGACATCAGCTCCCTTTATCCCTTCATGAAAAGTAGACAGCTTGGTTACTTTTTTATTAATGTAGTCGAGCAGCTTAGTATCTGCATCAAAGTGGATAGATTGGATGTCGATTTTCATTGTGTTCAGAATTTAGTTTCCGCTCCGCCTGCGGAAGGGTTATTATTTAAATATGAAATGCGGCTCTTCATATTCTATGATTTAGGGTGTGCTTGTTTGTGTACATTTTTCAGGCGCTCAACCGAATTATGGGTATACACCTGTGTGGCTGAAAGGTTGGCATGACCCAGCAATTCTTTAATTGCATTCAGGTCGGCCCCGTTGTTGAGCAAATGTGTTGCAAAGGTGTGCCTGAGCACATGCGGACTTTTTTTCTCAACGGTAGTTACACAGTTTAAGAAATGCTTAACAATACGGTAAACAAATTTGGGATATAACTTTTCGCCTTTGTTGGTGACCAACAGGTGGCTCACAGAACTTTGAACATCTGCCTTTTGCTCCAGATAGTACTTAATGCTGTTTTCTAACTCTGCCACCATAGGAACTATACGCTCTTTGTTGCGTTTACCTAATACCTTAATCGACTTTCTGGAGAAATCTATATCGGTTTCTTTCAGGTTGATTAACTCTGATAAACGAATGCCCGTACAATATAGTAATTCTATAATTAATTTATCACGTACTCCATCAAATCCTTCTTCAAATAGCTCGTTATCAGAGAGCTTATTCATTGCTTTTTCTTCCACAAAAACCGGAAGTCGTTTGCCCGATTTGGGAGGCTGCAGTTTCAGGGTCGGGTTTTCATCAACCAACTGCTCCTTGAGCAAAAATTTGTAGAATGATTTTAGGGATGACAGTTTTCTGTTAACGCTACGGGCTGATATGCCACCATTAAGCAGGTCAACAACCCAGGAGCGAATCATGGTGTGCCTGATTGATTTGACAGTTGAAACCTCGAAAGTTTGTTGCAAAAAAAATGCAAACTGACGTAAGTCGTTTGCATAAGAAGTTATAGTATGAGGAGAGAACTTTCTCTGAAAACTCAAATATTCAAGGAACCTTTCGATATAATCGGGTTCCATAAGAGTTATACGTTGTTCTCTATCTGCATTTGCTGTTTGTACGCAGCACGAATCATTTGCTGTCTTTTACGGATGCAGGGCTTGGTGAAAGATTGCCTTTCACGAAGTTCTTTTACCACACCGGTTTTTTCGAATTTCTTCTTGAACTTCTTAAGCGCTTTGTCTAATGACTCGTTTTCTTTAACGTTTACAATGATCATATACCGTTTTTTTCAAAAATTGGACTGCAAAGATAGCAGAGTGTATTTAATTATCAAATATTTAATTAATCTTTCAATACGGCTCTGGAAATAACAAGTTTCTGAATCTCGCTGGTTCCCTCGCCAATTGTACAAAGTTTAGAGTCACGATAGAATTTTTCTACCGGAAAATCTTTCGTATAACCATATCCGCCAAATATTTGCACGGCTTCTGTAGAGGCCCAAACTGCAACTTCAGAGGCGTAATATTTAGCCATGGCGCTTTCTTTGGTCATAGGTTTATGCTTTATTTTCAGGTCTGCAGCCTGTAAGGTGAGCAGCTCTGCTGCTTCAATACGTGTGGCCATATCAGCGAGTTTAAAGGCTATTCCCTGAAAATTAGCTATGGGTTGCCCGAACTGATGACGTTCTTTAGAGTACTTTAATGCCGCATCAAACGCTCCTTTAGCAATGCCCAATGAAAGAGATGCAATGGATATACGCCCACCGTCAAGTACTTTCATGGCCTGAATAAATCCGTCTCCTACTTTCCCCAGAATATTGTCTTTGTGTACACGGCAATCTTCAAATATCAGCTCAGCTGTTTCACTGGCACGCATGCCTAATTTGTTTTCTTTCTTTCCTCCTCTGAAACCGGGAGTAGTTCTTTCAACCACAAATGCCGTAATACCATGCGAATCCAGCAACTCTCCTGTACGTACCAGCACAACTGCTACATCACCACTTATACCATGTGTAATCCAGTTTTTAGTGCCGTTAATTACCCAATAGTCACCATCCTGTTTAGCTACACATTGCATACGCATAGCATCTGAACCTGTGTTGGCTTCGGTTAAGCCCCATGCGCCAATCCACTCTCCGCTGGCCAGTTTAGGCAACCATTTTTTCTTTTGTTCTTCGTTACCAAACTGCAAAATGTGACCGGTACACAAAGAATTGTGAGCGGCCATGGATAAACCTACCGAACCACATACTCTGGCCAGTTCTGTAATAGCTGTTACATATTCGAAGTAGCCGAACCCTGCACCACCATACTCTTGAGGCACTAATACTCCCAACAGGCCTAATTTGCCCATTTCTCTGAACATTTCACGAGGGAAAGTCTGACTCTCATCCCATTCCATAACATATGGTCGAATGTGCTTTTCAGCAAAGTCACGAACCATATCGGCCACCATGATTTGATTTTCTGTTGGAGCAAAAGATGTAGTTGCTGCCTGAGTATTCTGCATAATAGTAATTTTCTGTTAAAGGGCAAAGATAAGCATCGCGCTGAAAATGCCATACACAATATAGCGTAACAGCGATTTTAGCATTTAGTTTATGGATATTATCCTGCTCACTCAAAAATTAAATACGGCTCTATCTTCATGAGCACAGTATCAGGAAGCAAAATAATCTCGTGCATATCTTTTAAACTTTTGAACGCACCGTGTTGTTCCCGATAATTTACTATGGCACGGGCCCAGCCAAATTTCCATATATACGGATGGTTTTTCAACTGCTCAACAGTAGCCCGGTTGATATCAATTTTCTGAACAATCCCGGCATTCAGTGTAACCTGAGGCAGTATAATCTGATACATGGAATCGCTTATACCCCAAACCTCCTTTAGCTGTTCTGTTTTTATAAAACCACCCAATTTATTCCGGTGCTTCAGAATGCGTGCTGCTGAATATGGCCCTACACCCCGAAGAGCCACCAACTGCGCAGAATCAGCCGAGTTCAACTCTACGA
>DATGWX010000330.1:0-10515 GCA_035299275.1 Bacteroidia bacterium | reverse complement strand
TTTAAAAGGTTGTCGGCATTGTTGCCCAACAGTTCGGCAATCTGATTTGTGTTCATTTTCAGTTTGTTTTTGAATTAGATAAGAGTGCAAAAGTACACTTTTTTCGAAAAGTGAAAACCCAATAACGTATGTTGCTGATTGTAAAAGAAATAACATCAAATGAAGAGCTTTCATCAGCTTTTTCTATCCGAAAAAGTGTTTTTGTGGGGGAGCAAAACGTACCGGAGGAGATGGAACTGGACGAATTTGAAGACCAAAGCCGGCATTATCTGGCTCTGCTCGGTAATAAACCTGTAGCAACCGCCCGTTGGCGACAAACCCCTAAAGGAATAAAACTGGAAAGGTTTGCTGTGCTGCCTGAATACCGGATGAAGGGAGTAGCGGCACAAGTTCTCAGAACTATGTTGGCTGATGTTCCTGAAACTACCGTTTATCTGCATGCACAGATAACTGCAGTAGGTTTTTATGAAAAATACGGGTTTTTGAAAAAAGGAGACCCTTTTGATGAGGCCGGGATTATGCACTTTGTAATGCATTTGGAAAAACACAAATGAATACTAACTTTGGTTCCCTAATATAATAACTACAGCTATGCGCTTAAAACTTTTACCCGTTCTATTATTTACCGCTGCCACTGCATTTGCTCAAACATCCAAAGACTTTGCCGTACTCTTAACTGCTCAGGTGCAAGAGTCTCCGGCTAACATTACTTTAAAGTGGCCGGCTGACAATACCAGCGGGGTAACCTACAATATATACCGCAAAGCTAAAAACACAGTACGATGGACCGATTCACTCACTACACTGGACAACACCGCAACTCAATACACAGATGCGAATGTGACTGTGGGAACTGTATATGAATACTGGGTTAAGAAAAACAAAGCGTCTCTTTCCACAACCAGAAAATCTGCTGACGGATACATAACTGCAGGAATTAAAATACCTGTTGTAAATAGTCGCGGTAAAATGATTTTACTGATTGACCAGAATTATGTGTTGCCCTTAGTTAACGAAATCACCCAATTGGAAAATGACCTGATTGGTGACGGATGGCAGCTCATTCGCCATGATATTGCCCGCTCCAGTAGCGTGGCCTCTGTTAAATCCATTATAATGAATGACTATGCCACACAAAGTAATGTGGTAGCCTTATTCATGCTGGGCAGAATACCTGTTCCTTATTCAGGTGCATTCGGAGGAAGCAGTTCACCGCCTGACGGGCACCCTGACCATAGCGGAGCCTGGCCCGCAGATGTATATTACGGAGTAATGAATACAGACATTTGGACGGATAATATAGTGAACGATACTGTTAGTGCCCGTGTTCAAAACCGTAATGTACCAAACGATGGAAAATTTGATCAGATATACCTGTACCCCGATACAACCGTTTTACAAATCGGACGCGTAGATTTAAGTAATATGCCTGCTTTCGGTATCAGCGATACAGCTTTAATTAAACGTTACCTGAACAAAAACCACCTGTTCAAATGGGGTATGCATAAAGCTGAACGCAGAGGTTTGGTAAGCGACAACTTCGGAGCCATGGCCGGTGAAGCGTTTGCTTCTACCGGATACCGGGCCTTCTCTACCATGTTTGGCGACTCGGTAACTACCGTGGGTGGTGGCGGATTATACCGCACAACCATGAATACGAACTCTTACCTGTGGGCATACGGAACCGGTGGCGGTAGCTACACCAGTGCAGGAGGAATAGGCACTACCAGTGATATGGTAAACGACAGCATGCTCAATGTATTCAGTATGTTATTCGGCAGTTACTTTGGCGATTGGGATTCACAAAACAATTTCCTGCGCGCACCGTTAGCACACAAAGGCTGGACTTTAACCAATGCCTGGTCGGGCCGCCCATACTGGATGTTTCATCCAATGGCCTTGGGTGAAAACACAGGTTACTGTGCATTGCTAACACAAAACAATATTGACGGAAACAAATACTTGAGTCCTAAAATCAACTTGGGCTATACACAAAATACCGCCCCCACTTTTATTCACACCGCTTTGATGGGTGACCCGGCTTTACGTATGCATCCGGTAATGCCCATAACTAACCTTACACTTTCTTCAATCAATCAAGAGCGTAATGTTAAATTGAGTTGGAACAAATCAACCGATGAAAACATTACCGGTTATCAGGTTTTTCGCTCCACTACCAGAAACGGAAATTACGTATTGGCCGGAAGCATCAACAGCAGCGACAGCACCTATACCGATTATGTTTCTAATAACGGAGTGAATTACTACTTAGTAAAAGCTGTAAAACTGGAAACCTCTTTTAGTGGCAGCTATTACAACACCAGCATTGGTGTTATGGATACCATTTCAACTAAAATTTACACCGGTATCACAGATATCAATACGGACAGAATGTTCAGCATATACCCCAACCCCGGTGTAAACAAACTGATGATTACTGCACAAGTAGAAAATGCACCGGTTACTGTAACATTGCTCGATTTAAACGGACGTGTAGTGGCCCGCCAAAATTGGAAAAATGTACAGAGCACACAGGTACTTGAGGTACCTGCCCAACACCTGAGCAACGGTATTTATTTAGTAAAAATAGAAAGTAACCAATTGCAAAGCACCAAAAAATGGGTGCTGCTGCGATAGAATTGGCAAAAAAGAAATAAGCGTGTATCTTTGCCGCTCGTTTTTCTTTGCGCGGGTGGCGAAATTGGTAGACGCGCTGGTCTCAGAAGCCAGTGGGGTAACACCTATAGGAGTTCGACTCTCCTCCCGCGCACAAAAGCCCAAACTATTTTTAGTTTGGGCTTTTTTATTGTCGTTCATGCTTAAAAAAGAACAACGATTAATCTGTGAAATCTGTGGCATTATTCCCTAAACTTGCAACATGAAGCGTGTACTTTATATTGCCTACTACTGGCCTCCTTGCGGAGGTATAGGCCCTGTGCGCAATACCAAGTTTACCAAATACTTCAGAACCTTTGGCTGGGAGCCGGTGGTTTATGCTCCGCAAAATGCCCAATACCCCGTAACTGACGAAAGCACTTTAAAAGACCTTCCGGCCGGAGTGGAAATACTTCGCACACCCATTCGCGAACCATACGGTTTGTTTAATGTAATAAAAGGTAAAAAAAAGAACGAAACTGTTAAAGATGTTTTTCTGGTGAAGGAAAAAGGACCTGGTTTAATGCACCAATTGGGACTGTGGGTAAGAGCAAATTTTTTTATACCTGATGCCCGTGCACTTTGGATTAAACCTTCCATCAACTACCTGCGTAGTTACCTGAAAGAACACCCTGTGGATGCAATTATTTCTTATGGCCCGCCACATTCCATGCACCTGATTGCACTGGCACTGCATAAAGAGTTGGGCATACCCTGGTTAAGCGATTGGCAGGACCCGTGGACTGAGATTGACTACTACGAAAAATTTCCCATGATGAATAGTGCCAAACGCCAGCATGAGCGACTGGAGAAAGAGGTGCTGCAAACAGCCAATGAAGTAGTAATGGTAAGCAAAAGCTGGTGCAAGGATTTAGAACAACTGAGCGGGCGGAATGTACACTATATTCCTTTCGGGTACGATGCTGATGATTTTGAGGGCATACCCCATGAACGCAACACGCATTTTACGATTACGCATTTCGGAACTTTGGGCAATGACAGAAACCCGGTGATGCTGTGGGAAACCTTACAGGAATTAATACACGAAAACCTTATTCATAAAAACGACATTAAAATTCATTTGGCAGGGCAGGTAGATGGTTCTGTTTTTCAATCCATCGAACACTATGGATTAAAAGAGCAATTGATTTACGAGCATCAGATTAATAAATCAGCGCTGTTTCACTACTTGCGCAAAAGCGAGTTACTGCTCGTGCTCATCAATAAACCTGAAGCAGGATTACGCTACAATAACAAAGGACGCATACCCGCCAAAGTATTTGAGTGCATAGGTGCCCAAAGGCCCATACTGGTAATTGGCCCTCCTGATGGTGACGTGGCCAACATTGTGCGCGAAACAAAAGCAGGTATAAATGTAGATTATCAGGAAAAAAATGCGCTGAAACAACACCTTGCATCTTTGTACATTCAATGGAAAAACAATGCAGTAGTGCAGCAAAACACCTCAGGAGAGATTTACAGCTTTGAATATCTGTGTAAACAAATGAGTGAAATCCTTAACAACATGTCTAAGCATTGAATCGCCACCTACGATAAACTTTAAACAAGCCGGTTGATTTAAGTAAAGCAATCAGTCGCACTTTTATTACCATCAACGGGTAATACAAATAATTGAGTAACGTAATGTGAACCGGAAAATGTTCCTTACCGTATCGTACCGTTTCTTTCAAACTTTTTAACCGATTGGTGTAACTGAACCCCACCGTTTCATACTCAGCAATTACCTGATTTAAGTACAGTGCTCTGTAATGCGGTTGTTTAAAGAAACGGACCATCCATTCCTGGTCGGCCAGTATGCGGTAGTTGAGATTATACTTGCCCAACTGCGCAAATATACTTTTTCTGAAAAACACACCCTGATGACTTATGGGAATATTATGATAAAAACTTTTTAACGTCAGCTCCCGGCCAAATTCATAATTCACCCCTGTGGGTTCATTTTTAGTACGTACCTTTCCGTAAAGTAAATCGTATTCCTGATGCGCATGAGCAAAAACTTTTTCCAAAGTATCTCCATCCATCAGGTTATCTCCTGCATTTAAGAAATAAATCCACTCTCCTTTAGACAAATCAATGGCTTTGTTCATAGCATCATAAATGCCTTTATCCGGCTCGCTTAGAAAAGTGGTAATGGAATCTTTATGCTGATTTATTGAATGCAGTGTGCCATCAGTGGAAGCCCCATCCACTACTACATATTCAAAATTTCTGAATTTTTGTTTACGCACGCTTTCTATAGTCTCCGGCAAAACTGTCTCTGCATTTCGCACTACAGTAACTATGGAAAGTAAGGGAGTACTCACGTGGCTCTTATCAGAAATTGCAATTGCATCCTTTTTTGGTACGCAAAGGTGACTTACGGCTACGGCAACCTTCGTTAAGGCCTGCTACCAGAATAGCAGCGAGTAAAATTAACAAAATGTGTTTTCTGCGCATCACTACAAAATTATTGAAAAAGGCCGATTAAATTCAGTAAAATTGCGGCACTAACAAAATAATGCATGGAACTGTTACACACCATCCTGGATTTCTTTCTTCACTTAGACAAACACCTCACTGACATTGTGAACGAATACGGCACACTTACTTATGCCATATTGTTCCTTATTGTGTTTGTTGAAACCGGGTTGATTGTGATGCCCCTTTTACCCGGAGATTCTTTATTATTTGCTGCTGGTGCACTGGCTGCCTTACCCGGATCAGAATTAAGTGTGGCCATTATTATTCCGTTGCTTATTGTGGCTGCTTTGGCCGGTGATAACGTGAATTATTTTATTGGTAGTTACTTCAGTGAACAGATTAAAAAACGCGAACGCATATTTTTGTTTAAGCGTGAATACATTACACAAACCGAAGCATTTTACGAGAAGCATGGTGGCAAAACCGTTATCATGGCCCGCTTTGTTCCTATTGTACGCACCATAGCCCCTTTTGTGGCCGGTGCAGGAAACATGCCCTACAAACGCTACATCACCTTCTGTGTTTTAGGAGCTGTACTTTGGGTGGTGGGCATTACACTTATAGGATACGCTTTCGGCAATATTCCTGTGGTGAAAAATAATTTCGAGATAGTGATTTTTGGCATCATCGGTTTGTCGGTTCTGCCCATCATCATTGGTGTGCTCAAATCCAAATTCTCCGGTAGCAAATAACCCAAATGGCACTCTTCGGGCTTATCGGTTATCCGCTCTCGCATTCTTTTTCTGAAAAATATTTTACAGAAAAGTTCAAGAAGGAAAAGCTAAACAGCCATACTTACAAGCTCTTCCCCCTGCACTTCATCAGTGAATTGCCCATACTTCTTTCAGCCTATCCTGAGTTGAAGGGGTTGAATGTAACTATTCCCTACAAAGAACAGGTAATGGCATTTATGGATGAATTGGATAATACAGCTGTAGAGGCTCAGGCAGTAAATACCATCACCATCCGGCACAGTGTTGAAGAAAACAAATACCACCTCAAAGGTTACAATACAGATATGTTCGGATTCAGGGAATCTATTCGGCCCATATTGCGCAACAACCATCAGCAAGCTTTAATACTGGGTACCGGAGGAGCAGCCAAGGCTATTGCAGCCGTGCTCAAAAGCATGAACATTAACTACCTTTTTGTTTCCCGCCAACCCAAAGTAGGTGAAGTGAGTTATGCTGAGCTGAACGAAACAGCTATACATAACTTTCCGTTCATCATTAATTGCACTCCTGCAGGCATGCAAAACCAGGATGTATTTTGTCCCCCTATTCCGTACGAGTTTATTACAGAAAAAAATTTCCTCTACGATTTAATCTACAACCCCGAAGAAACTGAATTTCTGAAACGTGGTAAACAACGTGGGGCATTGGTTAAAAACGGCTTGGAGATGCTGCACCTGCAAGCGGAAAAAGCCTGGCAAATCTGGCAGGGTATTGCTTAGTGTACAGCACAATTCACACTAAGCACTGCTCGTGAACAACTCGTACTTCCCCTCATAAACTATCTGATTATTTTCGCGGCATGTTCCGCCTGATTGTTTTTATTAGTTTACTGATGTATTTGCCTGGCATCACTCGGGCTCAAATTATCTACAGTGAGAGTTTTGTACTCACACCGCCTGATAGTACTCAACCTTACCGCGGAAGTGTATCAGGTTCTTTTATGTCACAAAAACAGAAGGACATTTTTTTCCAACTCAATCAGCGGGCTGATTTTGCGATGCGCATTAAACACGCCAGCCTTATTCTGGCCAACAACTTCGACATTATTCGTAACGGAAATCAAACCGTATTAAGTGGTGGTTTTGCCTATGCTAAACTTCGCAGGTTTGTGGAGCGAAACATAATGCCCGAATATTTTGCCCAATACCAATGGTTTGATATTCGCGGTTTGGACCAGCGTATGGTGCTGGGGAGTAACCTGCGTTTTAAAATTTTGCATACCAAAACTGATGCCTTTTATGTAGCTACTGGGGCAATGCTTGAATACGAGAAATGGAACTACAATGCGGTGCCGGAACACCGTCTTCCCGTTAGCAGAACTCCGCAAGAAGTATTGGCTCCAAAGTGGAACATATATGCCAGTTTTGACCATGATCTTACCAAAAACATTTTACTTGATGCCGGCTTCTATTACCAAACACGAATGCTCCCTGCATTTGAATACACCCGGATAGCCAATCACCTGCGCATAGGCTGGAAAGTAAATAAACACATCATGCTCTCTGGAGTAATACGGGTAATCTATGAGTATAAACCAATTGTTCCTGTTGATCCTTGGTGGTACAGAGTAAGCAATGAATTAACCTACAGATTTTGAGCTGTTCTCTATCTGTTGTTTTAATTGCGATGTCTTTGCTAAATTGGTTTTACTTACTTTTGCAGGTAGGAGTTGTACCCCAAACATGCTTACAGTAAAATTTGCCCAAACACCCGATGAACTTAGAATGGCCTGTGAGGTACGCTGGGAAGTACTTCGCAAGCCCTGGAATCAACCTAAAGGCACCGAAACTGATGACATGGAAAACACTGCTTATACCATTATCGCAACAGAAAATGGTATTACCTGCGCAACCGGAAGATTGCAAGCCTCAGGCGAACATACCGGACAAATCAGATACATGGCCGTAAGCCCAAAATGGCAAGGCAAAGGGTTGGGTAAAAAAGTACTTCTGGCTCTTGAAGATAAGGCTCTAGAATTAGGAATGAACCGTATAGTGCTAAACTCCAGAGAAAATGCAGTAAATTTTTATTTGCAAAACGGTTACCAGATTACAGGGGATGCTGAAACACTATACGGAGTAATACGGCACCTCAGAATGGAAAAACAACTGAATTAAGAGGAATACGTGAACATGGAATTGAATGAAATAGTTAAAGCCCTTCCGGCACTTCTGGGAACTGCAGTAATAATTGCCTTAATCGTACTTTTTGTAATCTATCAGATAAAAAAGTGGAACAACACTACTCAGCAAATAACAACCCCTGCAGAGCAATCTGTAATAAGCACAGCAACTGAAGAACAAATTCTTAAGGCCACGCCTGACTTTCACTACAGCACCCTTATTGAAACCATGCGGGAGGCTTTACTTTATGTAGATAATGACGACTACCTGCAATTCGCCAATCAAAGATTTTACGACCTGGTAGGTTATACAGAACAAGAGTTAAAAGCGGTTCCATTGCTAAAAATTATTGTTCCTGAGGAATACCAGCATGTCATTCTGGAGAAAAATGATCTGCGCAAAAAAAAGATAAACGATTGGTATGAAATCCCATTCAAGCATAAATCAGGTAAACTTATTTGGGTAAAAATATCCGCCAGTCATTTACAAAATAAAAAGGGCGAAGTCATAGGCTCCTTAGGCACCATCACTGATATATCTGAAATCAGAAAAGCATACGAAGATCTTAAAGCAGGTGAGGAACGTTTTGCTTCATTCATGGACAATATCCCGGCTGCTGCATGGATTAAAGACCCTGAAGGGAAATTTCTTTTTATCAATAAAAATTATGCAAACAGGTTTAACCTTCAGCCTGAAAATGTTGTCGGAAAAAAAGTGGAAGAACTGATACCGCTACATGCAATAAGCCCTTCCATTCAGGTAGACAAGCGGGTAATACAGGAAGGCATCAAAGATCAATTGGTTGAGTTTAATGCCACTCCTGACGGAGAAGGGCACCACTGGCTGGTAAGCCGTTTTCCTATACCTGTACCGCATAAAAATCTTAACCAGCTTGGGGGCATTGCGTTCAATGTAACCACATTGATTGAAACACAAAATCAACTGGAAAAATCGCTGAAGGAAAAAGACATCTTGCTGCGTGAAATACATCATCGTGTAAAAAACAACCTGCAGATTATTTCCAGCCTGCTCAACCTTCAAAACAAAGTTGTCTCAGACAGTCACTCTTCAAAAGCGCTACAGGAAAGCCAAAACAGGGTACGTTCAATGGCACTGATTCATGAAAAACTATACCAATCGGCCAACATTGCACTAATAGATTTCGGAGATTACGCGCGCAGTATTTGCAACTACCTCTATAAATCATATGTCATAGACTCATCCAAAATTAAATTGATACTGGAGGCTGATAACATTAAGATTGATGTAGAAACTGCGATGCCCATGGGGCTTATTCTAACCGAACTTTTTTCTAATACACTAAAATATGCCTTTGCAGGCAGAGACTCCGGAAATGTAAATATTTCGCTTCGATTTGATGGAGACTGGCTCGTAATGGTAATAGCCGATGACGGTGTGGGAATGGATGAATCATTTAATATCAAAAAAACTGAATCTTTGGGCTTACAACTGGTGGATTCTCTAATTGAGCAGTTAAATGGTCAGCTGGAGTTTGATTCTAAAAACGGAACCCGATTCATCGTAGTTGTACCCGTTAACGTTAAAAATACATGAGTCCTGTTATTACTTCGCATCCTAACCGTAACAAAGATGATAAAGCCCTGTTCAGCATTATTATCCCCACTTGGAATAACTTGTCACTACTCAAGGTTTGCGTGGATAGTATTGTAAAAAACTCTGTATTCCAACATCAGATTATTGTTCATGTTAATGAAGGAAAAGACGGCACTCAAAACTGGGTAAAAGAAAAAGGATTTGATTACACTTGTTCAGAAGATAATGTGGGTGTTTGTTTTGCACTCAATGCCGCGGCTGCACTGGCAAGCACTAATTACATTCTTTATATCAACGATGATATGTATGTATGCCCGCAATGGGATAAACTTCTTTGGGAGGAAATACAAAATATAGGTCACAACAATTTTTTCCTTTCAGCTACTATGATTGAACCTGTGGCAGGTAATCCTGCTTCCATTGCCCCACACAACTATGGCACAACTGCTGAGAACTTTGATGAAGCCAAACTGTTGAAAGAATATAACTCCTTTACTCACCACGACTGGAGTGGTTCTGCCTGGCCTCCCAACGTGGTGCATAAATCAATGTGGAACATGGTTGGTGGTTATAGCATAGAATTTTCCCCGGGGTTTTATTCCGACCCTGATTTCTGCATGAAATTATGGAAAGCAGGAGTACGTCTGTTTAAAGGAGTAAGCAGTTCCAGAGTGTACCATTTCCGCTCCAAGTCTACTGCACGTGTGAAAGCCAACAACGGACGAAAAACTTTTGCTGCCAAGTGGGGATTTCCTGCTTCTTATTTTTACAGGGAAGTATTACACCTCGGGCTCCCATTTTCAGGGCCACTCAAAGAATTTGAACCACATACGCTTGCAAAAGCAAAAGCGCTGTGGCAAAGACTAAAATAACAATTACATACTTTGTTAAACTTACCTAAATAAAAAAGGCAACTCATGAGTTGCCTTTTTTATTTAGGTAAGTTT
>DATGWX010000329.1:0-2755 GCA_035299275.1 Bacteroidia bacterium | reverse complement strand
CAACCTAAGTGTTGTAACAATGCCTGTGAGAGGTTGATTTTCTTCAGGTCATCGGGTTTTTTAACGGAGCCGAGGTAAGCGCCCAGCCACTCAGAGTTGGTCATTAAAAGGGTAGGGGTACTCACTTCCGGCCAGGCTTCCTGCGGGTTCCATTTGCGTAAACTCAAAATACGGTTTTGCAGTTGAACAAAGGTTTCGTCCATGTTCAGCAGAGTTTCCCCTTCACTTTTCAACGCTTCACTTATGGCTGTTTGCAGGTGTTTTTCATCAGGGTTGGATAAGGGTTGGGAGCGCAACACAATGCTGCCTATGCGCAGGTCTTTTGTAGCTATTAAACCACCTTTGCGGGTATCCCAGGTAATTACTTCCCGTTCTTTTACCATAGGCAAAAGGTCTTTGGGGTTGAGTGGTGCAGCCAGAAATATTTTGCCCAAACCATCACGCGCATCCATGTGTGCCACGGCCAGCCAGGGCTCATGTGCCAAATCATCTTTATGTCCGGCTGCGGCATATTTTCCGTTGGCCAATTGAAACTGCGCATTGTTACCCGGGCGGGCAAAAGCAATTCTTTCCGGATACACATAGGCCAGCAACAAGCCTGTTTCGAAAACGTCTACCGCACCGTTATCAACCTCGGCACCCAACATTTTGCGGTATGATTCGGCTACCTTTTCAATACGTACAAAGCGGTTGCCCAGTCCGTTGTTCTTGCGCCCTCTGCGCAGGGCTTCAATACGCAGGTTAATGTCAATGCCCGAGTCTTTGGGCAAGGGGTCACGCTCTTCTAAAACAGCCGCCAAATCAGTAGCCAGCGGCACAGCATGGTCGTCTTTGGCTTTGAGCAACATGTGGGCTATACGCGGGTGACAAGCCAGTTGGTGTATTTGTTTGCCGTGTTCAGTGATTCGCCCGTTTTCCAATGCATTGAGGTGGTGCAGCAACTCGGTTCCTTGTGCAACAGCCGCTTTGGGCGGTGCACTTAGCCAGGTAAGTTGTTCTATATTGGTAATGCCCCATTGGGCCATGTCTAATATCAGGGAGGTAAGGTCGGCCTCCATAATTTCAGGAATGCGGTGTTCTGCCATGCGGTCTTGCGTGGCGCTTGTCCACATGCGGTAACAAACACCGGCACTTAAACGTCCGGCCCTGCCGGCTCTTTGATCGGCTGAGTCTTTGGATATTTGTACAGTCTCCAATCGCGATAACCCTGATTTGGGATCGAAACGGGAGATGCGCCCGAAACCGGTATCTACCACAATGCGAATGCCTTCAATGGTTAAACTGGTCTCGGCAATGGAGGTGGCCAAAACTACTTTTCGCTTGCCATATTTGTTGGGCAAAATAGCAGCCTGTTGTTCGCCCCAGGGCAACATACCGTACAAAGGGTGAATGGCAAAATCAGGCAGTTCTTTTTTCAGTACCTCAGCACATTTGCGTATTTCGCCTTCACCGGGTAAAAATACCAGTGTGTCTCCCTCATTTTCGCGGGTGGCTTGTAACACCTGTCGCACGGTGAGTTCAGGCAGCATGGTCATATCCGTGGGGCCGCTGTAAATAATTTCTACCGGGTATTGTTTACCGTCACTCACGGCTACCGGAGCTTTGAGCAAAGCGGTAAGTTGGGGCATGTTCAACGTGGCCGACATCACCATAATCCGTAAATCGGGACGTAAGATTTGCTGTGCCTCGCGGCATAAGGCCAAGGCCACATCAGCGTGGATGCTGCGTTCATGGAACTCGTCAAATATCACCAAACCCACACCTTCCAAGGCATTGTCGCTATGCAACATGCGGGTAAGAATGCCCTCGGTTACTACCTCCAATCGCGTGTGTGCTGAAACACGGTTTTCAAAACGGATGCGGTACCCTATGGTTTGGCCAGGTTCATCTCCCCACAGTTGTGCCATGCGTGCCGCAATGGTTTTGGCCGCCAGCCTGCGGGGTTCCAGCATAATGATTTTTTTACCTGTTAACCAGGGTTCATCCAATAAGGTTAAGGGCAACAAAGTACTTTTACCCGCACCGGGCGGAGCATTCACAATAAGTGTATTTTGTTCGCTCAGGTGCTGTTTTAACTGAGGAATGATATCAATGATGGGGAGGTCGGAGTGAAGGTAGCTGAAGGACACGGTGCAAAGCTAAGGGATGACCGGCTGAATTTACTAATGCTAGGATTCATTGTTGTGACCACAATGTTTTAGTAAGAAATAAAAACGGCAAAAACCCAAAGGTCTTATACCGTTTCCGTGCTGACGTTCCTTAGCCAGTCTGTGGAAAAAGTATGCTACCTTTTGATGCAAACAAGTGTTTAATGCAAATATTATTTATATTTGTAAATCATAAATATAGGTCACATGGCTACTTTTACCAGTTCGTTACCCGAAAGCCTGCTTAAAATGCTGGAAGAAAAGGCTAAGCAGCTTTCCGTTCCAAAAAATAAGTTGATTGAGCGAGCACTCAGTTTGTACCTTGATCAACTTAACCGTGCTGAGTATACTAAGTCTTACAGCCAAATGGCTAAAGATATAGATTTGCTTGCTCTGGCTGAAGAAGGCATGATGGATTACCTGCAACAATTACCCAACGAGCAGGAATGAAACAAGGCGAAATTTGGTTTGCCAACCTTAACCCAACCAAAGGTAGTGAACAAGCCGGTATGCGGCTCGTTGTAATTGTGAGCGGAAATTTGGCCAATACCCATTTAAACACGGTAATTTGTTGTCCGCTTAGCACCAAAATTAAAAACTACAAAGGC
>DATGWX010000328.1:0-3704 GCA_035299275.1 Bacteroidia bacterium | reverse complement strand
CTCACATGAGCCGTTAACCAAGGCCATGATTAAGAGCAAAGCAGTATGTTTATCATACGAAACCGTAGAGAAAAAAGACCGTTCATTGCCATTATTGGTCCCAATGAGCGAAGTAGCCGGCCGCATGAGTGTGCAGGAAGGCGCTAAATATTTAGAAAAACCAATGGGCGGCCGCGGCATTCTGCTGGGCGGTGTTCCCGGTGTTCGTCCGGCATCAGTACTGGTGCTGGGTGGTGGCATTGTGGGTACACAAGCCGCTAAAATGGCTGCCGGTTTAGGTGCTGATGTTACTTTGATGGACATCTCCTTACCTCGCCTGCGTCAGTTAGACGAAATTTTACCTAAGAACGTTAAAACCGTTTTCTCTAACGAGTACAACATTCGTGAGGCCATTAAAACTGCCGACCTTATTGTAGGTGCCGTATTGATTCCGGGTGCAAAAGCGCCTTCACTTATTGTGCGCGATATGTTAAAAACCATGCGCCCCGGTACGGTAATGGTTGACGTGGCCATTGACCAAGGCGGTTGCTTTGAAACCTCTAAAGCCACCACACACGAAGATCCTATCTACGTGGTTGATGGTGTAATTCACTACTGCGTGGCCAACATGCCGGGTGCGGTTCCTTACACCTCTACACTGGCTTTAACCAACGCTACCTTGCCTTATGCTTTACAACTGGCCAACAAAGGCTGGAAAAAAGCCTGCAAAGAGAACGAAGAGTTGTTGCTGGGTCTTAACGTAGTGGATGGTAAAGTGGTTTACAAAGGTGTTGCCGATGCGTTTAAATTAAAGTACACAGACGTACAGGAAGTGTTGAAATAAGCTTTTTCAACTCACATAAAGAGAATCCCGCAGCTGAGAAGTTGCGGGATTTTTTTGTGCTAAAATTTAATCAGTTTGGTGATAAGCACCCCATCAGCACCGGTTGCTTTTACGGTATAAATACCGCCAGATAAGTGGGCCAAGCTCAGCTCTTCAGAGCGGGTGTTTAGTTGTGCGCTGTATACGGCTGTACCTTGTGCATTAAAAACCTCAAGTAGCAGCGGAAACGTATTTGTACCCGCCAGGCGTATTGTTCCGTTGGTTGGGTTGGGATAAAACAGGGTGTTTTTATGCAGCACATCTTCAACACTCATTTTTAAGTAAGAAAGGCGAAAGGAGATATCAGGAAAATACGAAGTGCCGTAAGACGAAGACGGAATAAAGGAACTCTTGAGCACACTGTCTTGGAATTGGTCGCTGTATGCTTGTTTGCGATCAATGAACAAACCGTTGTTATAGTAGGCATGCTCAACACCCCCGCCATTAGAAACAGCCCGTAAGCAAAACAAGTTTCTTTTTTTAACGGGCAAAAGGGAGTCGCTGTACAACGTGTCTCCCGCGGAGTAAGAATAGCCCGGCTTAAAAGATACGGTTACCGCAAACTCGCTTCCGCTTGATTGAAGAAACGGCATTTCACTATATAGAGTAAGCGCGCCCCACGTTCCTTGTGTAAAGATTGAATCTTTTGCAGTGAGAGGGATTCTGAATTCATATACACCGGAGTCTTTTTGCGCCTCTTGTTTTGAGCGGTTGTACGGTGCAGTACCAAATACATTAAAAATCGGGGCGTGTTGCCCGTAACGCATACCGTATTTTTCTCTGAATAGGTGTACAATTAAAGTATCGGTAACATCGTGTAGTTGTCTTTCATACAGGTAGCGGATGAGAATTGAATCCAAATAGAAAAGTTCAAACTTACTTAACACCCTTAATGGAGTAGAGTTAAAGGAATACTCGGGGTCCTTGGGGTCAAAACACATGCCGGCTGCATACCAGTGGTTGGGTGCAGCAGAATAGCCCCCGCTATCGCGGTACAGGTTTACTACGGCTGAATCAGGAAAAATCGGCAAAGCATATTGCTTAAAATTATTGAGCTCAAATTGTAGCTGAGCATAACTGTACCAACTTTCTGTGTAATTATAAGCAGGAACTATTTCCTTTCGGGGGAAGGCATAAGGCGAGTAGTGTTGTGCTAGAGCATGTCGACACAACAAAACCAAAAAAAACAGTGCGCACAGGAGTACTTTTTTCATACAGCTAAAATACACAAGAGTAGCTGAGAAAACAATGTGTTGAATCAGTGTGTAATAACCGCCTATTCTTTAACCAGCTTAAGCACGGAACTAACTCCAGTAGCAGTTTTAACCTTAACCAAATAAATACCCGAAGCCAATGAACGAAGGTCTATGCTGGTTTCAAAAGCTGATGATGTGGCAAGGTGCTGCATAAGCTGTCCGTTCACCGCGAGCAGGGTTACTTCAGCAATTTTTACCGAGGGGTCAACCGAAGTAAGGGTAGTGAAATCAGAAGAAGGGTTGGGGAACAACAGCAATTTATTCTTTAGCGAAAAAGCGGGTTCGTTTACGCTGTTGTATGTTTTGAGTAAGGAATCGGCTTTGCAGGCATCGGGGATGCCGTAACCATAATACACATCGGGGTTGTTTAAGCGGTTGGCGCTTACCATAACGGCCCGCATTATTTCCCAATAGCTGCGTTGCGGGTTGGCTTGTTTAAGGCAGGCCACCAAACCACTGATGAGTGGTGCAGCAAAGGAGGTGCCGCTGTTTTGCAGCGCAGTACCGCGGTTGTTCAGTATCCAGGTGTTGCGCCCCATGGCCACCACATCGGGTTTTAGTCTTCCGTCAGCGGTGTTGCCTATGGAAGATATGTCGTGATACAAGCCGTTCGCATCTACACTGCCCACGGCTAGAATAGAATCAGCATCGCAAGGCGGAGATATTTTTTTAGACAAAGGAGGCGGAAGTGTGCCGTCATTTCCTGCGCTGTTTACCACTATAATTCCTTTGGAGGCAGCCATGCGCGCGGCATTGGTAATAATGGCGGTTTTGCCGTCTAACTGCGCCTCGGTATAATCGCCTTGTCCGGCATCAAAATATTTGTAGCTCAATGACGATTGAATTACATCAGCTCCAATGGAATCTGCCCACTCGGCAGCAGCCAGCCAGTTGTATTCTTCCTGATGCGTTTCAGTTCCCAGGTTTTCTGTAATGGCCAATGCATACGAAGCATTAACGGCAGCACCCACAAAATTACCCGGACGATTACCGGCCATGGTAGAGAATACCATTGTTCCGTGTAGGTCGGTAGAATACACGCTTTGCGCGGGGTTAACAAAGTTGCGGGTGGCAATAAAACGGTTTTGCAATCGAATGGAATCAAAGGCGCTGATGGTGTCTACGCCTAAAAATCCCGTATCAAACACGGCCACCAAAGACCCTGTTCCCTGATAACCTTTATTGTGCAGGCAATCGAGATTCATGAGTGCGATTTGTGCCTGTGTGTTGCCGTAATCAACTGCAGTGGTGGCGGGTTCGTTATTAGCAGCGTTGAATTTTCGTGCCGATAGATTAACAGTGGAAGGTGATGTGTTGGTTAGTGCTTGCACACTGCTGATGAAGCTGAATTGTTCCAACAGCGCTTCCTGTTCCAGGTGGGTGCTTATTACTGCGAGGTTCATCCAGCGGGAGGTGAGCAGTATGTCAATGTCTTGTTGTGCAAGTTGCTGCAGGTAGTCTGCATTCACGGGCAAATCAGACTCCGTAAGCGGAATGTAGCGTTTTGTTTTTTTGTTTATACTGTATTCACTCAGGGCCAAACGAGCGGCCTGTTCCATGTTTTTGTGCTGTCCTTTGTCTTTAAA
>DATGWX010000327.1:0-3408 GCA_035299275.1 Bacteroidia bacterium | reverse complement strand
GCTGTGCGGTAAAAAATATAACTGCAATAAATATAAACAGCGGACTAAGAAGGCTGACATAATACGGGATAAAGTTCAGGTAATAATCAAATACTATGGCTGAGAAGGGTGCCTTCTTCTCAATAAAATCATCCACTTTTTCTGAAAGGTCAATTACCACCACAATCAGAATGATAAGGGCCATGGTGAAGAAGAACGTCCCCAGAAATTTTCCGATGATATATCTGTCGAGTATTTTCAATTTACAGGCGTTGGGCTAATTTAGTAACCATGTTGTTTTTCCATTGTGCAAATGTTCCGTCAATTATATGCTCGCGGGCTGTTTTTACCAGCCACAGATAAAATTTAAGGTTATGCAAGGTAGCAATATGTGCACCTAAAATCTCTTTACAATTTATTAAATGCCTCACATACGCCTTGGAATAAAGCGGAGTGAGTTCATCATCTACAGGTGAAAAATCGGTTTCCCACTTTTTATTGCGCAGGTTGATGGTACCGTCTTTTGTAAACAATAAACCATGGCGGGCATTGCGGGTAGGCATAACACAATCAAACATATCAATACCCAAAGCTATACACTCCAACAGGTTAGAAGGAGTTCCCACACCCATCAGGTAGCGGGGTTTATCAGCTGGCAAAATACTGCAAACCAGTTCCGTCATGGCATACATTTCTTCGGCCGGCTCACCTACTGATAAGCCGCCAATGGCATTCCCCTCACGTTGCATTCCCGCAATGTACTGTGCCGATTGCTCGCGTAAGTCTTTGTACACGCTTCCCTGTACAATTGGAAAAAGTGTTTGGTTATAACCGTACAAAGGCTCTGTACTGTCAAACCTGTCACAACAACGTTTTAACCAGCGGTGAGTTAAGTGCATGGAATTGCGCGCGTAGCTGTATTCACATGGATAAGGCGTACACTCATCAAAAGCCATAATGATATCGGCCCCAATCTGACGTTGGATGTCCATCACATTTTCGGGAGTAAACAAATGCTTTGAACCGTCAATGTGTGATTTGAACCACACGCCTTCTTCATGAATTTTTCGTTGGTCAGAAATGGAATACACCTGAAAGCCTCCGCTATCTGTAAGCATGGGTTTGTTCCAGTTGATGAACTTGTGCAAACCACCTGCTTTTTCCAAAGTATCCGTTCCCGGACGCAAATACAGATGGTAGGTATTGCCCAGAATTATCTGTGCTTGTATATCAACATCCAGGTTCTGCTGTGTAACAGCCTTTACTGATCCGGTAGTTCCTACGGGCATAAATATGGGCGTCTCAATCGCACCATGGTCCGTTTGTATTACACCTGCACGCGCTTTAGATCCGCTATCGGAATGCTCAAGAGTAAACTGCATGCTTATTCGAAGTTGAATGAAATAGTAACCATTTTAGGGAAAATACTGTTCAGACTGCCTGCATAAATGTAAGGGTCTTTAAACAGTGCATTGTTAAGTGAATTGGATATTTTAATCTCCGGAGAAAACTTAAAAAACTCATAGTAAAAGTCTAATCCGCAACCGGCTTCATAACCGTAGGTATTGGCAATGAGCGAAACCACAGGCTTGGTATTACTGCGCGACTGGTCAACGGTAGTAGCTAAATCGTGGCAATAATAGGCTCCGGCAATTACATAAAAACGCACATTCCGGTGACGGGAGCTCTTGTATTTGAGCAGCACAGAACCGGAAACACTGGCCGACTCCACCTCTACTTTTACATTGCGTTTAGTGTATCCGTCAAACTCGTAAATCAAGTCACGTTGTGAAAAAGTGATTTGGGGTATAATGGCTCTGAGGTCAAAGTACTTTCCTAACCGGAAAGAAACAATGCCACCCAAACCTACACCCGGATAGTTTTGTACGCTCACATTTTTGAGTGTATCTATCTGGTAAAAATAGGTAGAGCGGTTGACCTGAAACTGCGCAATATTAGTGGCTACATTAAACCCGAAGTGAAAAGCTTTGTTATCATACTGCGGCATATTCAATTGCTGGGAAAACCCGGCAAGCGAATACAACATACATATAATGAACAGCCTCGTTTTCACTTTTGAGCAATATAAATAGACGATATACCAAAACTCAGCGGGCGATTCTCGGCACTGCTGTAGCCTGCTTTCTTAAGTTCTGCCACAAATTGTTCTCCTTCAGGAAAAGCCATTACCGATTCAGGCAAATAACTGTAAGCCGTTTTGTGCTTAGCCAGCAAGTTACCCCAAAAAGGAAGAATGTATTTGAAATAAAAATTATATACCTGCTTTACGGGAAAAGCCGATGGTTTGGAAAACTCCAGCACAATTAAATGTCCGCCCGGTTTAAGTACCCGCCTCATTTCTTCGAGTCCTTTTTGGAGGTGCTCAAAATTACGTACCCCAAAGGCTACAATAATGGCATCGAATGTTTGGTCATTGAATTGAATATGTTCTGAGTCACCTCGCTCCAACCGAATGCGACCGTTGTATTTTTTCACTTTCTCACGCCCTACGTTGAGCATGCCTTCAGAAATGTCGATACCCACAATTTCTTTTGCACCGCTATCCAATGCCGCAATAGCAAAATCTGCCGTGCCGGTTGCCACATCAAGCACCGTATCGGGATTAAAGGAGCGTAGAATTTTTACAGCTTTTTTGCGCCACAATTTATCAATGCCCAGCGACAGGAAATGGTTCAAAAAATCATACCGGTGAGAAATCTGGTCGAACATCTGTTCTACCTGCAACTTTTTTGAGTCGGATGATTCTTTAAATGGTGTTACGTGTGTCAATGGATATGAAGTGCTTAAATGGTGTGAAACGCTTAGCTTTGCAAAGTTGCAAATGTAATTGATTTAACGTTTTTTTCACCATGATGGTACGCACAGCCTTATTTGTAAAGAGTTCCACCTCCTTGGAGCAATGTCCGAAGATACAATTGCCTGAGCATGCTTTTATAGGCCGTTCCAATGTGGGTAAATCTTCATTAATCAACATGTTATGTAACAACCGTAAACTGGCAAAAGTTTCAGCCACCCCCGGCAAAACGCAGTTGATAAACCATTATCTGGTGAATGACAACTGGCATCTGGTTGATTTACCCGGATACGGTTATGCCAAAGTATCCAAAAGCTCACGTGCTAAATGGGGCGATTTTACGGAGAAATTCCTGCTGGAACGCGAACAGTTGCAATATGTTTTTGTACTGATTGACTCCCGATTGGAACCTCAGGCCATTGACATAGAGTTTATCAACCATCTGGGTACTTTCGGGGTCCCCTTTGTGATAGTTTTTACCAAAACAGACAAACTAAGTCCTTCGCAGGTAAACGCTAACCGTGCTTTATTTGAACAGGCACTGCTGGAAACCTGGGAGGAGTTGCCTCCGGTATTTATGACCTCTTCTGAGAAAAAGATAGGCCGGGATGAGG
>DATGWX010000326.1:0-6816 GCA_035299275.1 Bacteroidia bacterium | reverse complement strand
AATCAGGCAAAAACGCAGGTTCTTGGTGATTATGCCTTGTCCTTCGGTATTTAACTCTACCTCATCTTCTTCACTGCCGTCAATAATGCAGTTGGCAACATCATACGTAAGGTTGTTGATGGTAACCGGACCTCCTTCGGGTTCAAAGTTGGCATTGCTTAAATAAAATGAAGGGTCTGTTCTTCCCTGAAAATTATTGTAGGCTGAAAACGTACAATGGTAAAGGGTGTAATTCCCTCCTAACTCACCCACAAAAGAGTAGTTTCCCATGTTATACACCAAACAATTGGTGGCTTTAATGGTGGAAGTATAACCCACCATGCCCGCACCGCTCATATTGCGGATAATGGTGTGTGAAATGTTCAGGTTTTCTATTCCGTTAACGGGGATGGAATCGGCTTCTACACCAACAATCCCGTTTTTAATAACCGCATACGTAATTTTATTGCTAATGCTTCGCGGTAAAAAACGAATGCCTACCCACTGCGAAGGAATTTCTTTGTAAGCATCTTCCAAACGGTCGCCTTCAAACGTTACCGGATTCGCTTTAGTACCGTTTACCTCCAAAGTTCCGCCTACGTAAAATGTTGACCCGATGTGGGAGTGTATACGTACACCTTCCTGAATGGTTAGTTTACAACCTTGCGGCACCAGAACGGAGTTGTAAATCACATAAGGCTTATCGTTGGTCCATGTAGTATTGCAGGCTATTTCTTCTCCGTTAAAATAATGTGCGTTTTGTCCCCAGCCCACCAATTGCACATCCTGAATATTGCCGTTGGTTTCAAAGATGAGTGAGTCATTGATGACAAAAGGATTCAGTGCATTATCGGGGTTAATGTAAATCTGCACAAAAAGAAAGATGCTGTCTTTGCCGCGTATTTCGTAATCACGCACCTCAGGACCGGCAATTCCGTCAATATTAATTTTGAAATAGGAACTGAACATATTGGCCACGCGAATGGTGGTGCGTACCGCATTTTTATTTTGGTTGTATATGCGCAGTTGTTTGGTAACGGAAGCCGGCTTTTGTGTACCAAACCCTGTGAACACGGTATCAAACAACACGGTATCCAGTGAGAACTCCAGCTTTGCTGAAGGATCAGTGGTTACATCCTCTTCTTTTCTGCAGGCAGAAAATGCTGCCAGCAAAATCAGAAAATATATGATCCGAATGGATTTCATGGGTACAATAATAGGCTAAAACGCAGAAACGGACCGGATAGTATAGTGCAAAGTAAAAAGCGACACACCGGATGATGTTGCTCTGATGTGTTTTATGGCGAACTTATTCAACGTCTTCAAGAAACTCTTTCAGGGAAGATATGTTGGGTACCTCTACTGCGTTTACATTGCGCAAATCGGCCAGTTTAAGCGTGAAGGCATCTAAGCGGTAAATCAGCGCAAACATGGAACCCAAATCATATTCATCAAAGGCAATGTTGAGTACCTTGTGGTATTCCACCTCCAACAAAGAAGTGAGAAAATCGAAACGGGCTTCCACGCGATCATTTTTCCCGCTGCGTAAAAAGAAAAATACAGAAGGTACATTACCATAGTAAGTTTCAATCACGTTGTGATTGGCTTCGGGCAAGGTGTGTTGAAATGCTTCATGTTTGGCATTTTCCTGTATTTGCTGTGCAAAACGGATACCTACCCCTTCAAGTGCTGCATCAGTTACAATAATTACTTTATTGGCAATTTGTTTCTGTACCTGATTCAAAAGATTTTCAGCTTCCGATTCATAGTGAGCTGCGCGTTCACGAATGCGGGAAGCAATGGTAGACAATTCTGTTTTTGTTGTATCCAGTTCATTTAAAAGTTCAGCAAAAATGAGCAGGAGGAAGGTTAGCGGATAACAAAGTGCCATACGGGGCTGAAAACCTTTCTCCGCAATTAAATGATACATTCCATCGGCCTGTGCTTTCTCCAGAATTTTCCCACCGGTAGTGAGCACAAGCGGCTTTAATCCTTTGGCAATTGCTTCATTGTACATGGTGAGCGTTTCTTCTGTATTGCCCGAATAAGAGCATAACAGCAGCAACGTTTTCGAATCAGCATAAAAAGGCAGGTGATAGTCGCTTACAATTTCAACAGGTAACGGGAGTTTTTCAGCAAACCATATTCTGGCAATCCTACCCCCGATTCCTGAACCTCCCAAACCACCGATAACTACATTAGTATAATCGGAAATTTTCAGTCCGTGGTTCTTATAGTTGTTAAGAGAGAATTCAATCTGATCCGGAAACTTACGCAATGCTTCTTCTTTAGTCATATCGTTCTTTTCTGTTCTTTATTTGATTAGCTTAATGAGGTAGGTTCCATAGCCGCTCTTCATCAGCTTTTCGGCTTGTTGAGTGAGTTCTGTTTTGTTTATCCAACCGTTCTTGTAGGCTATTTCTTCAATGCAACCAATCTTCAATCCTTGTCTTTCTTCTATTACCTGAACAAACTGACCTGCCTGCATCAAAGAGGCAAAAGTACCGGTATCTAACCAGGCTGTGCCGCGTTGCAAAACCCCCACTTTTAATTTGCCCCGCTCGAGATAAACGCGGTTTACATCGGTAATTTCCAGTTCACCCCGTGGCGAAGGTTGAATGTTTTTGGCGATGCTCACCACTTCGTTGTCATAAAAATATAACCCGGGAACGGCATAGTTTGATTTGGGATGGGTCGGTTTTTCTTCAATGCTTTTAGCGTTCATGTGCTCATCAAATTCAACCACGCCATAACGTTCAGGATCACTAACGTGGTAAGCAAATACTACGCCTCCGTCAGGATTATTGTTTTCCTGAAGCAATTTGCTCAAACCTGAACTGAAGAAAATATTGTCTCCCAGAATGAGTGCAACTTTATCCTGACCAATAAATTTCTCTCCGATAATGAAGGCTTGTGCCAGTCCATCCGGACTGGGTTGCTCTGCATACTCAAAACGACATCCTACCTGTGAGCCGTCACCCAATAGTTTTTTGAACCCGGGCAAATCATGTGGCGTTGAAATAATCAATATCTCCCGAATGCCGGCTAACATAAGCGTTGACAGCGGATAATAAATCATGGGTTTATCGTACACCGGCATCAACTGTTTGCTTACAGCAAGTGTTAAGGGGTGTAATCGGGTGCCGCTTCCTCCGGCTAAAATGATGCCTTTCATGGTGTGCAAAATACGTTTAGTTCATCAAAAATCAGCGATTGCTGTACATGGCTTGGTAATAATTCTGGTACACTCCGCTGGTTACATCATCCATCCATTGCTGATTATTCAGGTACCAGTCAACTGTTTTTTCTATACCTTCTTCAAACTGCAGTGATGGTTTCCAGCCTAATTCATTCATTATTTTGTTGGCATCAATGGCATAACGCAAATCGTGGCCTGCTCTATCTGTTACATAGGTAATCAGTTTTTCTGATGTACCTGGTTCACGACCCAGTTTCTTATCCATTACGGAACAGATCACTTTAATCAGGTCAATGTTCTTCCACTCATTAAATCCGCCAATGTTGTAAGTTTCACCGTCTTTCCCTTTGTGGTAAACCTCATCAATGGCGCGTGCATGGTCAATAACATACAGCCAATCGCGCACATTTTCTCCTTTGCCATAAACAGGCAGGGGTTTATTGTTGCGGATATTGTTGATGAAAAGCGGAATGAGTTTTTCAGGAAATTGATTAGGGCCGTAATTGTTGGAACAATTACTGAGCACAACCGGCATCTTATATGTGTTGCGGTAGGCACGAACAAAATGATCAGAACTTGCTTTAGAAGCTGAGTAAGGTGATTGCGGATCATAGGCCGTTGTTTCCAGAAAAAAGCCTCCGTTATCCAGAGAGCCGTACACCTCGTCAGTTGATACATGGTAGAATCGTTTTCCGTTCAGGTTATCTTTCCAGATGAGTCTTGCAGCATTTAGTAAGTTCACCGTTCCTACCACATTGGTCATTACAAACTCAATGGGGTTTTCAATAGAACGGTCTACGTGCGACTCTGCAGCCAGGTGGATTACTCCGTCAAACTGATGCTCTTTAAAAAGGTGGGCGATAAAATCTGCATCTACAATATCACCTTTCACAAAAGTATAGTTGGGACTTTGGTCAATGTCTCTGAGGTTTTCGAGATTGCCCGCGTAGGTAAGTTTATCCAGGTTCACTACCTCGTACTCCGGGTATTTGTTAACAAACAACCGTACTACATGTGATCCGATAAATCCGGCTCCACCGGTAATTAATATTTTGTGTTTACTCATATGTTTTAAATCCGACTCAGAAATCGCTGAGATGTGAACTATCTGTCAACTGATTTCGGTGTTTTTTATTTCTTTAATTCTGCTTGTTTTTGCTCCCAGTTCCAGGCGCTACGCATCATGTCTTCCATGCTGTGTTTGGCTTTCCACTTCAGTTCTTTTGCAGCCAAAGAAGTATCGGCATACACGGCTTCTACATCTCCGCTTCTTCTGGGCGCAAGTTTATACGGAATGTGAATACCCGTTGCTTTTCCGAAAGCTTTAACCATATCGAGAACTGAATAACCTATTCCTGTTCCGATATTAAAAATTTCAAATCTGTTTTTATTTTCCCCTCTAATCAATCGCTCCACTGCGGCAATATGCGCTGTAGCCACATCCACCACATGAATATAGTCACGCACACAACTTCCGTCAGGGGTGTTATAGTCGCTTCCGAAAATGTTGAGGTGTGTTCTTTTTCCGGTGGCCGTTTCTGTAATGTAAGGTACTAAATGATGCGGCACACCGTGTTGTACCTCACCTATAAGTGACGATTCATGCGCCCCGATGGGATTAAAGTAACGCAAAGATATAGCCTCAATGGCTTTTGCTTTGGTGGTGTGTTCCAGTATTTCCTCTCCCATTTGTTTGGTGTTACCGTAAGGAGATTCTGCCTTTTTTACCGGAGCTGTTTCAGTTACCGGCAATTGATCAGGATTACCGTATACGGTGCACGAAGAAGAAAATACAATGTGCTTTACGCCATGTTTCACCATGGTTTGCAAAAGATTCACCTGTGAAAACAGGTTGTTGTGGTAATACTTCAATGGCTCATCTACCGATTCGTTGACCAAAAGTATAGCCGCAAAATGAATAACTGCATCTATGTCTTTCTCTTTGACAAAAAGTTTTTCCACTTCCGCTAAATCGCACAATTCCGTTTTATGAAAAGAGGGTAAAACGCCTGTAATTTCTTTGATACGATCCAATACCTCAATGCGCGAATTAGATAAATTATCGGCAATCACCACTTCATAGCCGGCTTTAATTAACTCTACCACGGTGTGTGAGCCAATGTATCCTGTTCCGCCTGTAACCAGTATTTTTTTCATGATGCTATTTTATGTACTGTACCGTTTTGCAGTTCGTACTTTTCTCCGCTTTCCGCACAAGTAGCCTGATTGTTGTTGTCAAATTTTAGCTGATGTCCGTATTCACTCATCCATCCTGTTTGACGTGCCGGATTGCCGATAACAAGTGCATAATCAGGAATATTTTTAGTAACTACCGCCCCAGCCCCGATAAAAGCATATTTTCCAATGTTGTGGCCGCATACTATAGTGGCATTTGCCCCTATAGTGGCTCCTTTACCCACGTGTGTTTTCGCATATTCTCCTTTGCGGTTAACTGCACTGCGCGGGTTAATAACATTGGTAAACACTGCTGACGGACCCAGAAAAACATCATCGTCACAAGTTACCCCGGTGTAAACCGAAACATTGTTCTGGATTTTCACATTTTTTCCAAGTACTACCTGAGGAGAGATGACTACATTTTGTCCTATGTTACAGCCTTCTCCGATAACACAATCGGGCATAATGTGAGAAAAATGCCAGATTTTGGTGTCTTTTCCAATTGTGCATCCTTCATCAATTACTGCCGTAGCATGTGCAAAATATTCCATTGAATGGTATTAACTTAGTGGCGGCAAAAATACTCAGGTTTACAGGCTTTTCAAAGCATTTAAACCTGAATTAAACGAAGAAACACTTGTTAAAACGTCTATCTAAAAACTTCAAAGAAGATACAGATACCGGCTTCGGTAACTCAGCCACCACACAGGGTTCCAGGCTGGTAAACAAAGATGGTTCATTTAATGTAAAGCGCACCGGTTTGCCTTTTACATACAAGTTTAACCACTTTCACCACCTTATTACTATGCCTTGGTGGCAGTTCAATCTCTTGATAATAGGTTCCTACCTGTTCATCAACCTGATTTTTGCCGGAAGTTATTATCTGCTGGGCATAGAACAGTTGAGCGGCACAATCGGAGAATCGGCAACAGAAAAGTTTCTGGAGGCTTTTTACTTCAGTTGCCAAACCTTCAGCACGGTAGGTTACGGGCGCATTAACCCCACAGGACATTGGGCAAGTATGGTTGCCTCCTTTGAATCATTGGCCGGTTTAATGTCCTTCGCTTTAGCTACCGGTTTGCTGTACGGACGTTTCTCCCGGCCTCAGGCATCGCTGTTATATAGTGAGAAGGCTGTTGTTGCTCCTTATAAAGACATCAGCGCACTTATGTTTCGCATTGCCAATGCCCGAAAAAATCAATTGGTTGAATGTGAGGCGCAGGTTATCCTCAGCATCAACGTTATGGAAAAAGAGCGCCTTGTGCGTAAATTTTTTCCGCTGAAATTGGAGCGGGAAAAAGTAACCGGCCTGTCCATGAGTTGGACCATTGTTCACCCGATTGATAAAGAAAGCCCGTTAAATGGTTGGGGACAGCAGGACTACAGGGATGCAGAAGCTGAATTCCTGTTTATTTTCAAGGCTTTTGACGATACCTATTCCCAGCAGGTACACACCCGTT
>DATGWX010000325.1:0-2494 GCA_035299275.1 Bacteroidia bacterium | reverse complement strand
ACCACCTGAAGGAATTGTGCTGCATCCCGGCACGCTGTATTTAGGTGTAACAGAAGAATACACCGAAACACACAAACACGTTCCCTTCTTAGAAGGCAAAAGCAGCACCGGCCGTTTGGGTATCGACATCCATGCTACTGCGGGTAAAGGTGACGTGGGCTTTTGCAACACGTGGACCCTGGAGATTTCTGTCACACAACCGGTACGTATTTATTACGGCATGCCTATTGGCCAGTTGATTTATTTTGAAGTAGAGGGTGAAGTAGCTACCATGTACAACAACAAGAAGAACGCGAAGTACAACAAACGCACCATCAAACCGGTGGAGAGCATGATGTGGAAGAATAAGTTTTAATTACTTTTTTCCCTCAATTCTTTTTAAACCTGTTTTGGCTTTTTGTTGCAGGCTGTTTTTGTACTCGTGGTTGGTGTAGTGCATGCACTGTTTGAAGTAAACCTCAGCTAACTGATAATAGCCCAACTGTTCATAGATGTACCCTAACTGCAAACAGCTGTTGGCTGCAAAGTAGTAGGGCATTTTACCTGCAAAATCAATGCACTGCTTATAGTACTCTATGGCCTTAGCTGTATTATTCAACTCATGATAAATACGGCCGTTACGGTACAGGAATTCCGCTTTTAATTTATCTACGGCAAAATCAGAGAGTTGTTTTGGCTTAAGTATAGCCGCTGCCCTATGAAAATAACTACCGTCACACAACATCCGTGCTTTTAGTAAATCTACCTGCTGTACTTCATTTTGTTCAGCCAGTTTTTGTGCGTGTTTGTCTTCATCCAGATGCGCCACACCAATGGTTTTTACTTTCTCCAGGTACTTATCACTTTGTTTATAGTCTCCCTTTATTTTATAAAACCAGGAAAGCTTGAGGCAAGCATCTTTAAGGTAATTTTCACCCTTAAATTCCTCTACATATTTTTTAAGGTACACATCAGCATCCTCATCCAGTCGGTGAAGTTTTGCCAACCCTAACAAGTAGTGAAGGTAATCAAAACGATAGGTTTCAGTTGCCGGTGGCACCTGTTGCAACGTGCTGATGGCCTCATCTGTATTGCCGCATTTCATGGCAAAGGAGGCCCTGTTCCAATTACTGAACAGGTTAGTGGTATAGTCTTTTGTTAATACATCAACCTGTTGCCAGGCCAGCTTTTTGTCTTTCATTACATGCAGTGTAAGATAAGCCATTTGCATACGGGCATTTTTCTGAAACAACAGCACCGCTTCATCTTTGGTAGGGTAATTTATAAACCGTTGCAACATGGCTGTGCCTTTAACAATGTCGCCTTCAAGACCCACAATACGCAAGGCCCATTTGTAACTATCGGGCACCGTTCCGATAAGCGTTTTCATCACTCCCAACGTTTTATAATTGAGCATAAAATGCGGATGGGCATGTATGTTCTCCTCCAGCGCATGGTAGGCGTTGCGTACGTCAAACACGGCACTCACATAATCCTGAAACTTGAGTTTGAGCACCGCCAGTTGAAGCGCCTTTTCTGCCTGATTGAATAAGTAGTACGGTGAATTCTCATCTGCACCTTTGGTATTGTGCTCACGTGTTTTGAAGGAAAGCAACATGTGCTCGTAACGTGTGCGGTCTTCATCAATATTGAGGGCTGAACATTCCGCATAGGTTTGTACCAAATCAATCATGCGGTTTTCGGGATCACTCTTCAGTTCCTGCTCAATAATTTTTTGCGCCTCGTGCAATCGCAATTCGAACACGGCATTTTGGGCTTTTAGTAACTGCGGGGTAAACGTGTAATGGGCCACCGTAAAAAGTGGCTGCAGTAAAAATAAAAATGCCCATGAAAATTTGAATTTCACGGGCACTAAAATACGTTTATTCGGTTAAACTTAAGCAGTAGCTGTAGTTTCTTCTCCTACCAAAGCTCCGTCAACCAATACGCGACCGCAATGTTCGCATACGAGAATTTTTTTGTGCTGACGAATATCAGCCTGACGTTGAGGTGGAATTTTAGCAAAACATCCGCTGCAAGAGTCACGCATAATGCTGGCCACGGCAATACCGTTTTTCACACTGTTGCGAATTTTATTGTATGAGTTAAGCAAACGATCTTCGATTACTTTAGCTGCTTTATCGCGCTCCTTCATCAACTCTGCCTCATCGCGTTCAGTCTCGGCAACTATGGTTCCCAATTCTGCTTTTTTATTCTGCAGGTCAATTTTACGACCTTCCAGCTCAGTTGTATTGGCTTCAATCAACTTTCCTTTTTGTTCGATTTCCCAAGTGTATTCCTTAATACGCTTTTCAGCAGCCTGAATTTCGAGATTTTGCAATTCCATCTCTTTGTTCAGCGCATCATACTCCCGGTTGTTTTTTACATTGCTCAACTGACCATCGTATTTCTTAATGGCCGCCTGTGCTTCTTTGATACGGATTTTGTTGTCCGCAATCTCGGTTTGCATTTCTTTTACCTCTTCGTTGAGGTTGGATAAACGGGTTTCCAAACC
>DATGWX010000324.1:0-2636 GCA_035299275.1 Bacteroidia bacterium | reverse complement strand
GTCGAATGACTGAGTTGGGCGTGAAGCAATTTCTCTTACCTGCTCATACTCCTGTGGCGAAAGGTCGTTGAAGAAGTAATTGATAGGGTTAATCTTCTTGCCGTTTTTGATTACTTCGTAGTGCAGGTGCGGGGCGGTAGACGTTCCGGTGCTCCCTATGTAACCGATTAATTCACCGCGTTTCACTTTTTTACCGGGTTTAGCAACTACCTTTTTCATGTGGGCATACAAGGTTTGATAACCAAACCCGTGGTTGATGACCACGTGATTACCGTACCCGCGGTGGCCCAACTCCACGTCTCCCACAGTTCCGTTTCCGGTGGCGTAAATGGGTGTGCCTGTTGGAGCAGTAAAGTCAATGCCCGTGTGCATTTTATGCGTTTTGTAAACTGGGTGCAGGCGGTACCCGAAACCCGAGGCCATACTGCGCAGCTTTTTGTTGGATATAGGTTGAATGGCCGGAATGCTGGCAATAAACTCCGTTTTTTTAGAAGCAAGTTTGGCCAGTTCGTCAAATGATTTCGACTGTACGTATACCTGACTGCTCATCAAATCAATCTTCTTTTGTACTGCAATGATGTCTTCAGAACCTAAGTAACCTTCCAAGTGTTTGTATTTTTCCACACCACCAAAACCACCTTGGCGTACTGAACCGGGAATAGGATCGGCTTCAAAAATGGCGCGGTAAATATTGGCGTCTTTCTCCTGCAATTCATCCAGCACCACGGCCAATTGTCCCACCTTTTTGTTCATCAAATCTATTTGCAACTGGTAGTTGCGAATCTCGCGCTTCAATTGTTTTTCTTTGGGAGAGTCGATAGAGGTGTAGGCAATAATCAGAAACAGGCCACCCGCTACCACTGAGGCAGAGATGAATCCGAACACACGCAGCAACTTGGTGAAAATGCTGGTACGCACTTTCTCAAAGCTTAGTTTATGTGGATTATAAAAGTATTTTACTTTTGCCATTGTTTAATATCTACGCAGTTAATGTTTAATATTGCTGCCTGAAAATTAAAGGACTGCGAAGGTAACCATTCCCGCGTAGAAATAAAAAGAGTATACAATTAAGATTTGATTAACAGGTAGTTAAATACGACATGACTGCATCAGAAATACGCCAGACATTCTTAGATTACTTTGCTTCTAAAGGACACACCATTGTGCCCTCTGCACCTATAGTGGTAAAAAACGACCCCACACTGATGTTCACCAATGCGGGGATGAACCAGTTCAAAGATTGGTTTTTGGGCAACGAACCACCTAAATACAAACGTGTGGTAGATACCCAAAAATGCCTGCGCGTTTCCGGTAAACACAACGATTTGGAAGAAGTGGGTGTTGATACCTACCACCACACCATGTTTGAAATGCTGGGCAACTGGAGTTTTGGCGACTACTTTAAAAAGGAAGCCATTGAATGGGCCTGGGAACTTTTAACTGAGGTGTATAAGCTGCCTAAAGACCGTTTATACGTAACTGTGTTTGAAGGTGATGCCAAAGAAGGATTGGCTTTTGACCAGGAAGCCTATGACAACTGGACGTTGTGGATTGACAAAAGCCGCATATTAAACGGCAACAAAAAAGACAATTTCTGGGAAATGGGCGATACCGGCCCTTGCGGACCATGCTCTGAAATACACGTTGACCTGAGAAGTGATGACGAGCGTAAAGCCGTTGACGGCAGTACGCTGGTGAACAATGACCACCCGCAGGTGATTGAAATATGGAACAACGTGTTTATGGAGTTTAACCGCAAAGCCGATGGCTCATTGGAGAAACTTCCGGCCCAGCACGTAGATACCGGCATGGGTTTCGAACGTTTGGTACGCGCCATTGAAGGCAAAAGTTCCAATTACGATACGGATGTGTTTGTGCCCACCATTCAATTCATTGAAGTACATTCTGGTATTAAATACCAATACAGCGATTCAAAAACCGACATTGCCATGCGCGTGTTGGCCGATCATATACGTGCCATCAGTTTGTGTATTGCCGATGGACAATTGCCGGCCAGTGGCGGAGCGGGTTACGTTATTCGAAGAATATTGCGCAGAGCCGTGCGCTACCAGTTTCAGTTTTTGAACCTGAAAGAACCGTTTTTAAATAAACTGGTAGATGTAATTGTCGAGAGTTTTAAAAATGTATTTCCTGAGTTGTACAGCCAAAAGGAGCTTGTGGCCAAGGTAATTAGGGAAGAAGAGCAGAGTTTTTTGAGGACTCTTGAAAAAGGCATTAAAATTTTTGATGATGAACTTCATAAATCAAAATCTTTGTCAATCTTGTTGCCAAATGTGGAGTCTACAATTCCTGTCATAAAAGGTAGTGTTGCTTTTGAGTTATATGATACTTTTGGATTCCCTATTGATTTAACTTTACTTCTAGCTAAAGAGCAAAATGCAAATGTTATTATTGGTGGTGATTTAGGTTTTGATTTTTTTCTAGCTCAACAAAAAGCCCGTTCCCGAAAGGCAGCTGAAGTAGATACCGAAGATTGGGTAGTAATAGGCAAAGAAAAACCTACACAGTTTTTGGGGTATGATACAACGGAGAGCGAGGTGAGCATCATTAAATTCCGTAAGGTAAAAGCCAAAGGTAAAGAGCAGTTTCAACTGGTGTTTAACCAAACACCTTTT
>DATGWX010000323.1:0-5136 GCA_035299275.1 Bacteroidia bacterium | reverse complement strand
CTGAGCTGATTCTTGGTATTTACCAAGATTTACGATGGGGTTCAAATTCGCACCTTGTTCATCAACTTGCTGAAGTTGGTTGCATCCATGCCCAAGTAATTGGCCAGATAGCGGTGCGGCACCAGTTGCAGTATATGCGGACTACGTTGCAACAAACTTCTGAACCTTTCCTCGGCTGAGAAACATTGCAACTCAGCCAGTCGTTTTAATACTCCTGAGGTGGCTGCTGTAATGCCCTTGCGAATCATCACTTCCACTGCCGGAATTTCTTCCATTAACTTATGTAAGGCAGTATGGTGTGCCTTGAGCAATACGGATGGCGTTAGGGTTTCATAATAATATGCCGAAGGAGTTTGCAGCATCAATGAATCGAGTACCCCGCCAAAGGAAGGGTTGTAGGTAAATACCAACGTGGCCTCACGGTTTTCATCGTCCAGGTAAAATACGCGTTGTACGCCAGCTACCACAAAATAAAGGTACTGCTCAGGCTCTCCGGCTGCGGTAAGCAGTTCTTTTCTTTTTACCTCTGTCTTTTGCCAGATTGCCGAAAAACGCTCCAACTCGCCTTCACTTAACGGGTGAATAGCGTTGACCAGTTGGCGCATACTGTGTAGTGTATCGTCCATGCGTGACGAAAATAGGAAATAAAAATCATAAAAATAGTTTTTCGTATATGAACACATGTTCATACCTTTGTACCATGTCGCTAAGCAAAAAGAAACTCGAAAAGGCTGCCTTTATCCTGCGCACCATTGCCCACCCTACCCGGCTGGCCGTGATAGAATGGCTGCAGCAGCATGACCAACTGACAGTAAACCAACTGGTGGAACTTACGGGTTGTGAACAATCACTGCTATCGCACCACCTCTCCAACATGAAGCTGAAAGGTTTGCTAACTGCAAAAAAATCAGGCACCAACGTGTTGTACAAGTTGAAAGAAAAACAACTTACCCAGGTTGTTCGCTGCATTGAAAAATGCGACTGCAATATGTCGTAGTTTTTTTGGCATTAAATATGAATGAATGTTCATGTATCAATTTAAAGAAAAATGAAAATAACTAAAAATATCATCCTCACCGCCTCGGGCATTATCATTGGAGCTATTGCGGGTTACCTGTACTGGCAACAGGTGGGTTGTGCAAGCGGCACCTGCGCCATTACTTCCAAACCTGTAAACAGTACACTGTACGGCAGTATGATGGGCGGATTATTATTCAGTATGTTACACAAAAAAGAAAGCAAATAAATTATGGCAACGTTTAATGAACTTATTAATGACAGCACCCCGCTGTTGGTCGACTTCTCTGCTGAGTGGTGCGGCCCCTGTAAAATGATGGCCCCTATTTTAAAAGAAACAGCCGATAAGCTGGGAGATGCCGTACGGGTAATTAAAGTGGACGTGGACAAAAACCCGCAGGCAGCAGCCTTTTACCAGATACAGGGTGTGCCCACGCTCATGTTGTTTAAATCAGGTGAAACCTTGTGGAGGCAATCAGGTGTGGTGCCTGCCAACCAACTGGTTTCTATTATTCAATCTAAAATCAATTAAGCATGTTCGACTTTATAAAAAAGCTTTTCGGTGGCAACAAAACCGAACTTATTCAAACGGCCCTGAAAAACGGAGCCATTATTATTGACGTACGCTCCACAGGTGAGTTTGCCGGTGGGCACATTAAAGGCGCCAAAAACATTCCTTTGCCCAATATAGCCAAAGAAGCCGTTACCATTAAAAAAGCCAACAAACCCGTAATTGTATGTTGTGCCAGTGGTATGCGCAGTGCCCAGGCCAAAAGTTTCTTAACCTCTAAAGGGGTGGAAGCCTACAATGGCGGTAGCTGGCAGAGTTTACAAAACATCATCAATTACGCATAACATGGCCACCCATCAAACTACTACCGCGTGGACCGGAGGCATGGCCTTTACCACAGAAATTAACGGACATATCCTACCGCTTGACCTGGCACCTGAAGACGGTGGCGAAAACAATGGGCCACGACCAAAACCCCTCCTGCTCTCGGCCCTGGCAGGATGCACGGGTGTGGATGTGGTTTCCATACTCAATAAAATGCGGGTGGAATACAGCGATTTCAGTATTGACACCTCAGCCGATTTGAGTGAAGAGCACCCCAAAGTGTACACCGCCATTCGCCTGCACTACAAAATAAAAATGAAGCCCGAGGATCACGATAAAATGGACAAAGCAGTTACCCTGTCAAAAGAAAAATACTGCGGGGTAAGTGCCATGCTGGAAAAGGTGTGCCCCATTAGCTGGGAAGTAGAATACCTGTAAGTACACGTTTACGGTTGACTAAGGGTTAACCGTAAACCTCTCTTCATTTGTTTTTCTGATAGCAGCCGGTTAATTTTACCTGAAATTAACCTGACATGGCTGCAAAAATCACTTATCTTATTTTTTCAAGAAAAGAACAGCAGTTGCGCATGTCTGGCTATTTTGACGGAATATGCGAAGAAAAGGGTCGTACATAAATGAATTATGTACCATATTAAACCAAACGACACTAAAACATTCTAACATAAAATTCAATACAGTGAAAGTAAAAAATTTACTCATCGCCATGACAGTAATAGTGCTGTCAGAAAACTCAGTAAAAGCACATAATCCTACTTGGACAGATGGCATTGCTTGCATTGTTTACACACATTGCACAAGTTGTCATAATCAAAACGGTATTGCCCCATTCTCTTTGATGGCATACAATGATGTGTTTCAAAACCGCTTTTCAATTGCAGCATCAATTCAGTCCAAGAGTATGCCGCCTTTCCCTGCAAATCAGAACAAAAGAAAATATGCTCATGCAAATACTTTGAGTAAACACGAGATAGATGAAATTGTCGATTGGGTTAACAATTTTGCTCCTTTGGGTGATGCCAATAATGTTCCCACTCCTCCAACTTACTCGTCAGGCTATCAAATCATAAATCCTGACTTTGTTGGACAAATTCCCACTTATACTGTTAGCTCAAATAATGATGTTTACAGAATGTTTGTCATTCCAGTGAACAATTCCACACAACAAACAATACAAAGCATAGAAGTGTATCCGGGCAACAGAGAAATTGTTCATCATGCACTAGTATTTCAAGACACTTCTTTAATTCCATTAACTTCAGACCAAAACGACTCATTACCGGGTTATTATGCATTTGGTGGAACAGGCTCTTCTTCATCGAAACTATTAACTGTATATACACCCGGACAAGGTGTCTTTAACTTTGTCCCGGGCTTTGGTGCAGTATTGCTACCGAACTCATATATTGTAATACAGATGCATTATCCGGGTGGGGTAAGCGGACAGGTTGACAGCACTCAAGTGAGGTTAAAATATGGTTCATCTTCCCTTCGCAATGTGACGACAATTGCTGCGTTAAATCATAGTTCAACGCTTACCAACGGACCTTTATTTATCCCTGCCAATACAGTCAAAACATTTTATTGTGAAGTTAATAATGCAGCCAACAGAACTCTAACGGGCATCATGCCACACATGCACTTGATTGGTAAATCGATTAAAGCCTATTGTGTAACTCCCGCTAATGATACCATACACTTAATTGATATACCTGAATGGGACTTTCATTGGCAATATTTTTATCAATTCCAAAAACCGATTTTACTTCCAGCAGGAAGTGTTGTATATGGTGAAGCTACATATGACAATACAACTAATAATCAACACAATCCAAACAATCCACCTCAAGACGTAAATGTTGGCGAAGGAACTGAAGACGAAATGTTTTTAATATACATGAACTTATCAAGTCATTTGCCGGGTGACACCAATATCATTGTTGATACTTTAAGCCATTATCCACATGACGAATCCTGCTTTCTAACAACAGGAATAAATGATTATAGTCTCATAAATGTAGATATTTATCCGAATCCTACATCAGATTTAATTAGACTTGAAGGCATTAAGACAACTTACTTAGCAACAATTTATACAAGTGAAGGTAAGGTTGTTTTCACAAAAATAAATGAACCCAATAACCCATTAAACATCCAGTATCTTAACCAAGGTATATACTATTTACAAATCAAGACAGAAGATAACGAAGTGGTCTATAAAAAAATAATCAGGCAATAAATAAGACACATTACAGCAGTTTGGCTAAATTGACTGCTTTATATTCTGAAGACATATTTGTGGTTAGTGAAAGTTTGGTTCACCACTCTGCTATCCTTAGTCTGCGAATAAGGATTCTTTACACTTGCTTTTATTGCTTTTTATTCCCAGTTTTACAGGAGAAAGTTCGAAGCTTTTCATCTGATCACGTTAAGGCCATTATGCAAAGACAAATTATAGTATTATTAATTACATGTTTAGCAATAATCTCATGTTCCTCTGAAAAGCAGAAGAAAGAAATCAATTTTTATCAAATCGATATTTCTCGAAGTTCCGGTTGGCATGACTTCTACTCCATACATGTTGACTCAACAAATCAATTTATACTTAAAAAATATAATGGCGGAAAGACGTTTAAATATTTTAAAGGAAATCTTACAGACTCTATAATTGAGAAAATTTTACCGCTCGTTGACAGCATAAATATAACAAAGTACGACAGTGTTTATGAACCTAATTGCATAGACTGTCCGATATACAAAATTGTAATTACTTCTAAGACACGTGAACTTACAACTGCGGTAAGAGGTAATCATTCTCTAGCACACCTTGACAGTCTAGTTCAAATTTTCACTGCTATAAGTGAATTATCTAACCTCGAATTGGTTGATACAACATATGATTTTGAAAGCTTCAATCATTTTTTACCACCTGTTGCTCCGGTGCAGACATCATTGACTGACAGCCTGAAGAACAAGAAATAACTCCCTCAGCTATCCTTAGTCTGCGACTAAGGATTCTTTGCAGTTGCTTTTGATACCCCATTACTCCATCCTACAATTTTACTTTTTACCTAGCTCGCAACAACAAAAGAATCTAGTTGAATAGAATACTCTGAAACTGCTGCTCCTCTCCTTTCAAGTGTTATTAACCACTCACTTTTATGGGGCGTTTACACAAGCATTTGCGACTGAAAAATGTGTTTAAAATAATTTGATTACAAATAAGCTAATTGACATAAAATCAAGTTAATGCGGTTAACTGTCCT
>DATGWX010000322.1:0-1911 GCA_035299275.1 Bacteroidia bacterium | reverse complement strand
GTAGTCGAGTTGTTCTTAACCAAAACCAAAATAGTTATTGCCTCGGCTGTGGTGTTGCTGGTAGCAGCTGTTTTACTTTTTAATACCTTGGGAGGTGAGTTTATTCCACAACTGGATGAGGGAGACTATGCCGTTGAAATGCGCTTGCTGCCCGGTTCTTCGCTATCACAAAGTATACACATATCGCAAATTGCTCAACGTAAACTGCTGGAAGAATTTCCCGATGAAATTAAAACAGTGGTAGGAAAAATAGGCACCTCTGAAATTCCCACCGACCCCATGCCCATTGAGGCCACCGATTTAATTATTGTGATGAAACCACGCGATGAGTGGAAAAAAGCAAGCAACAAAACTGAGATGGATGAGGCCATTGAAAAAGTGTTGGCTCAGATACCCGGTGTGGCTTTTTCCTTACAACAACCCATACAAATGCGTTTTAATGAATTAATGACCAACGCAAAAACGGATGTGGTGATAAAACTTTTCGGAAAAGACTTAGACATACTGGCTTTAAAAGGAGAACAGATAGCCGCTGTAATCAGTCCGGTAGAAGGGGTTAAGGATGTGCAGACACAAAAAATTACCGGCTTACCGCAGATACAAATTCGCTACAACCGTCAGCAAATGGCCAATTACGGGATTACGGTACAACGCATCAACGAATATATTGAAACCGCCATCGGAGGTAAAAAAGCAGGAATCATTTTTGAAAATGAACAGGGCTATGATTTAGTTCTAAAACTACAGGATGATGCCCGCGAAAACAGTGAAGACTTTAGCAACATTTACATAAGTAACGATAACGGATTGCAGGTGCCGTTAAAAGAACTCGCTGAAATAACCACAGTAAAAGGGCCGGCAGAAATAAGCCGCGATGATACCAAACGAAAAATAAGCATCGGCTTTAATGTACGTGGTCGTGATGTGGAATCGGTAGTACATGAAATTGAAGATATACTGAACAAAAAAATACAACTGCCTTCCGGTTACTCCTTGAAATATGGTGGACAATTTGAAAACCTCAACAATGCCCGCAACCGTTTGTTGGTAGTTGTACCCATATCTCTGCTGGTTATTTTATTACTGCTGTTCTTCAGCTTCGGTTCTTTCCAGCAAGCCTTACTCATCTTCTCGGCTATACCGCTGGCTGCTGTTGGTGGAGCATTCTCCCTCTGGCTGCGTGATATGCCTTTCAGCATTTCTGCCGGTGTTGGTTTTATTGCCTTGTTTGGTGTGGCCGTGTTAAACGGCATTGTATTGATTGCTCATTTTAATCAGCTAAAAATGCACGGAATGCAGGACATACAACAACGCATTCTGGAAGGTGTGAGTGATCGTTTTCGTCCGGTGCTTATGACCGCCATGGTGGCCTCTATGGGATTTTTGCCCATGGCTTTATCAAACGGTGCAGGTGCTGAGGTACAAAAACCGCTGGCCACTGTAGTTATTGGCGGACTCATCAGTTCCACTTTACTTACCTTGCTGGTGTTACCTGTTTTGTATAATTGGGTAGAACGCAGAACAAAAAAATCAAGTCATAAAGGAATAGCCGTTGCCTTGGCACTGGTCATTTTTTCAGCAGGTGAAAGCAAAGCACAAACACCTGCGCTAAGTTTGCAACAGGCCATAGACTCTGCTTTGTCAAAACACCCGCTCATTAAAGCGGCCGATGCACAGGTGCAGCAAATGCATGCTTTGCGTAAAACGGCTTTTAATCCGCCACCCATGGAATTGCTGATGGAGTCACCCACCGGAACTTCCATGCGACCGGGTGTGTTGCAAAATTTTGACTTTCCGCTGGTGTACAGCAAACAATCTCAGCTCTACCACCAGCAGGAAAATTTAGCGCAAAAAGAAAAAAGCATATCGGTAGCTGCATTGAAAAAACAAGTGCGTGTAACCTATGCCGAC
>DATGWX010000321.1:0-7810 GCA_035299275.1 Bacteroidia bacterium | reverse complement strand
ATTTCTCTCCGAACTTAAGTTTCATTTCGGTCACAATCTGTTTCACTTCCTGTTCTTTATTACGGTCGCATACCAGCAACACATCATCGGTATCTACCACAATCAAATCTTTTACGCTGTTGAGCACTACCAGTTTTTTATTTCCGGCATGCACCAAACATTGCGTAGAGTTGTATACATGTACATTTTTGCCGTTTACAGCATTGTGGTTCTCATCTTTGTTGTGGATGCTGTACAAAGAAGCCCAGGTGCCTAAATCACTCCAGCCGAAATCGCTGGGAATTACGTAAACATTCGATGCTTTCTCCATTACTGCGTAGTCAATGGAAATGTTTTTACACAACTCATACGTACGGGTTACTACAGCTTTTTCTTCACCGGTACCTAATGCAGGAGCTGCTTCCAGAAACAATTGATACACGTCATTGCAGTAGTGTTCCATTGATTCAAGAATACCTTTTACGCTCCAGATAAAAATCCCCGCGTTCCATAAAAAATCTCCACTTTCAATAAAGGTTTCAGCCAGTTCCAAAGAGGGCTTTTCAGTAAATGTTTTTACCTTTTTAATATGTGTGCCGTTGTAATCAATGTATTGAATATACCCGTATCCCGTATCGGGTCGGCTAGGCATTACACCCAGGGTAAGCAAAGCATTTTCCTGATCAAGAAAATCGAACCCTTGTTTTACAGATTTAAAAAAACTTGTTTCATCCAGTATAAGGTGGTCGGATGGTGCAACAATACAACGTGCTTCAGGGTTAATGTTTTGAATGCGAAACGATGCATAGGCAATACAGGCGGCTGTATTTTTTGCCAATGGTTCACCCAAAATGCAGGCATCGTCCATATCCGGAACCTGTTGTTTTATCAACGGTCGGTAAATTTCATTGGCAACAATAAAGATGTTTTCTTTGTTGAACTCTTTTAGAAAACGCTTGTAGGTTTGCTGTAATAGTGAGGTGCCGGTTCCTAAAATATCGAGAAACTGCTTCGGATAACTTGTTCTGCTCACCGGCCAAAACCGTGATCCTACACCACCGGCCATAATTATTACATAGTTGTTTTTATTCTTACTCATTCGCTGCAAATCTTTCTGTTCAGTTATATAATACCTTCTCTGTTCAGGTCATGTATATGTACCATGCCTTTATAAGTGCCTTTACTCAGCACAATCATTTGTGAAACTTTATTTTCGCGCATAAGCCCTAAGGCGTCAATGGCCATTTCTTCTTCATCAATGGTGCGGGGTTGCTTGTGCATAATCTCCGCAGCAGTTAAATCATTGCGATATAACTCAGCCTCCAGCATACGCCTGATGTCTCCGTCTGTAATTACACCCACCAGTTCATTGTTGTCTATTACGGCTGTTGCACCTAAGCGTTTGCGGGTAATTTCAATAATCACATCTTTAATTAATGCATCAGAACTTACCTGAGGAGCCATGGTGCTTACTACGTCTTTCACTTTCAGGTAAAGCCTTTTGCCCAAAGCTCCTCCCGGATGGTACTTGGCAAAGTCCTGAGCTGTAAAGTTGCGGCACTTTAATAAACTTACAGCCAAGGCATCACCCAAAGCCAGCTGAACGGTGGTACTGGTGGTAGGAGCCAGGTTATTGGGGCAGGCTTCCTTGTCAACCGTACAATCCATAATGAAATCACTTTGTACTGCGAGGTATGACGATAAGTCACCAACTAGGCCAATAAGTTTGTTACCACCTTTTTTCAGCAGCGGCACCAGCACGCGTATTTCAGGTGTGTTGCCACTTTTGGAAATGCAAATCACCACATCATTCCGCTGGATGATGCCCAAATCACCGTGAATCGCATCAGCAGCATGCATAAAAACAGAAGGTGTTCCGGTGCTGTTTAAGGTGGCCACAATTTTTTGAGCAATTATGGCGCTTTTGCCTATTCCCGTAATTACTACGCGGCCATCAGAATTTAAAATAAGTTTTACGCAATCTGCAAAACTGGTATTAACTTTGTCAATTGATTTGCGGATTGCATCAGCTTCAATCTGAAGCGTCTCAATGGCAGTTTTCAGTATAGCGCTATCCTGTTGCAATTCAAGTGTGATTAAATGATTTCGTGGCGCAAAGTAAATATTTTGAAAGTAAATTTTTTGGATTGATTTAAAATGTTATATCTTTATTAACGATAATAACGTTTTTTTCAGCAGATAAGACAGAAGTGATATGGCAGTTACAGTAAAACATGATCTCAAGAGCGCTCTCAAGAAGTACTTTGGTTTTGAGACTTTTAAAGGTATTCAGGAAGACATTATAAAGAACGTACTCAATGGCAAAGACAGTTTTGTCATTATGCCTACAGGTGCGGGTAAATCTTTGTGCTTTCAGTTACCGGCCTTGATGATGGATGGAACGGCCATCGTGATTTCACCACTTATCGCCCTGATGAAGAACCAGGTAGACCAAATCAGAGCCTTTGGGAGTAATGAAACTGCCGCTCACTTTCTGAACTCTTCCCTCACCAAAGCAGAGATTATGAAGGTGAAAGAAGACATTCTGGCCAATAAAACCAAATTACTTTACGTAGCACCGGAGACACTCAAGAAGGACGAAACAGTTGAATTCCTGAAGCAAATCAAGATTTCTTTCGTGGCGGTGGATGAAGCGCACTGTATTTCAGAGTGGGGACATGATTTTCGCCCGGAGTACAGACGCATTAAACAGATTGTAAAAGACATTAAGGATGTGCCCATGATGGCACTAACCGCTACTGCCACTCCTAAAGTACAGGCCGATATTCAGAAAAACCTGCAAATGCTGGATGCTGAGGTGTTCAAAACATCCTTTAACCGACCTAACCTGTATTATGAGGTACGTCAGAAAGGCAAAAAGGATAAGGTGCTGAAGGAAATTGTGGCTTACATCAAGCAACGGGATAAAAAATCAGGAATTATTTATTGCCTGAGCCGTAAGAAAGTAGAAGAAATTGCAGAAGTACTCAACCTCAACGGAGTTAAGGCACTCCCTTACCATGCCGGATTGGACGCTAAAACCCGTGCCAGCCACCAGGATAAGTTCTTGATGGAAGACGTGGATGTTATAGTGGCCACCATTGCCTTCGGAATGGGTATTGATAAACCGGACGTTCGTTTTGTGATTCACTACGATGTGCCTAAGAGTCTGGAAGGATATTACCAGGAAACAGGTCGTGCCGGTCGTGACGGGCTCGAAGGGGATTGTTTGCTATTCTACAATCCGGCTGATATCGAGAAGCTGGAGAAATTTATGAAAGACAAGCCTGTTTCAGAACGTGAAATAGGAGAGCAGCTGATATTTGAAACGCAATCTTATGTTGAATCATCCGGATGCCGCAGAAGAATTCTGCTCCATTATTTCGGTGAAGAATTTGACCAGAAAAATTGTGGTAAAAAATGCGACAACTGCCGCCACCCTAAAGAGCAGCAGGAAGTAACTAAAGACATGATTCAGGCTTTGCAGGTTATTCAGCTACTTAAAGGCAAGTTTAACCTCAAACATACTGTGGATGTGATTACCGGAACCAAGAGTCAGCCGGTAATGGATTATGAGCACCATAACCTGGAATGTTTTGGTTTAGGTAAAGCCAAAGACCCTCTGTTCTGGAAATCAGTTATACGCACGGCTTTATTAGCCGGTTTTGTAACCAAAGACATTGAAAGCTACGGACTGCTTAAAATGAACGAGAAAGGCGATGTGTACCTTAAAAAACCTACTCCGGTATTTATTGCACTCGACACTAAATTTGAAAAGGTATCGGAAGATGATGACAATGCTGAAATAGAGAATTTCTATGACGAGGTACTGTTTGCTCAACTGAAAGAACTTCGTAAAAAGGTGGCCAAACAAAAAGCGCTGCCCCCCTACATCATTTTCCAAGACCCCTCATTGGAAGATATGGCCTCCAAATACCCTATTACCATGTCGGAATTATCGCAGGTATTCGGTGTTACGGCCAGCAAAGCACAAAAATTCGGTAAGCCGTTTTTAGAACTGATTGAGGCTTACGTAAAAGAAAACGATATTGAGCGTTCAGAGGATCTGGTGATTAAATCTGCGGTAAACAAATCAGGTAAAAAAGTAGCCATTATCCAGAATATTGACCGCAAAATTAATCTCGAAGACATCAGCCGCTCGCAAGGCATCAGCCGCGATGAACTGGTTGCTGAGATTGAGGGCATGGTGTACAGCGGTACAAAACTTAACCTCAAATATTACATCAACACCATATTGGATGAAGATGTGCAGCAGGATATTTTCGATTATTTCAAAAGCAGCGAGTCTGATTCGCTTGACTTAGCTATCAAAGAGTTTGATAACGAAATAAGCAAAGAAGATTTACAACTGATGCGTATTCAGTTTATATCGGAACTGGCGAACTAATAAGAGTCAGAGTATTTGCCCTACAACCGAGATAACAAAAAGTACTTAAAAAATCTTCAAAAGTAGGTTGCACATTAAAATGTGAAGCCTTACATTTGCGCCTCATTGTCCGATGGTGTAACTGGCAACACGTCTGATTTTGGTTCAGAAGAGTCTAGGTTCGAGCCCTAGTCGGACAACCAAACCCTTTAATACTCAACACAAGTGCCTGCTGTACTTAATCAAATCAAATTGTTCTCCGGTACACAGTCAAGGTACCTGGCAGAAAAGATTGCAGAGGCCTATGGCACGCAGTTAGGTGACCTGAGTTTTTCTAAATTCAGTGACGGGGAGTTCCAGCCCAGCTTTAATGAATCTGTTCGCGGATGTGATATTTTCATTATCCAGTCCAGCTTCCCACCGGCAGATAACCTGATGGAAATGTTAATGGCTATTGATGCTGCCAAGCGCGCTTCGGCCCACTACATTACCGCTGTAATCCCGTATTTTGGTTTTGCCCGTCAGGATCGTAAAGATAAACCACGTGTTTCCATCGGCTCCAAAATGGTGGCCGATATTTTAACCGCAGTAGGTGCCAGCCGTGTAATGACCATGGATTTACACGCCCCGCAAATTCAGGGGTTCTTTAATATCCCGGTGGATCACTTAGATGCTACAAGTATATACATCCCTTACATTAAGGGGCTTAACCTGCCCAACCTTACCATAGCAGCTCCCGATATGGGTGGCTCCAACCGTGCCCGCTATTATGCCAAAGCGTTGAATGCTGATATTGTTATTGTAGACAAAGAGCGTAAACGTGCCAACGAAATAGCGTCCATGACCGTAATAGGTGATGTGAAAGATGCCGATATCGTAATTGTAGACGATATGGTGGATACCGGAAATACATTGGCCAAATCAGCAGCCATGTTAATGGATAAAGGAGCCCGCAGTGTGAGAGCTATATGTACACATCCGGTTCTTTCAGGTAAAGCGTATGAAACCATTGCCAACTCTGTATTGGATGAGTTGATTGTATCAGATACCATTCCTTTGCAAAAACAAATTGACAAAATAAAAGTGTTGTCTTCAGCACAATTGTTTGCCAAAGCTATACGTAATGTACACGAGCATGGCTCCATCAGTACCCTGTTTGCTGTAGATACACAAGGACAGGCTAAATAGAATTCCTTTAAATTAATTTTATATAAACAACAAGCATCATGAAATCAGTAGCAATCTTCGGAAACGTAAGAAAGGGTCTTGGAAAAGCTGACAGCCGCGAGCTTCGCAGTGAAGGCAAAGTTCCATGTGTTCTTTATGGCGGAAAAGAGAATGTGCACTTTTCAGTTTACGTTTCTGATTTCAAAGAATTGGTTTACACACCAAGCACGTACTTAGTAAAACTTGACATTGACGGAGCTATCTACAAAGCGTCACTGCAAGAAGTTCAGTTTCATCCGGTAAATGACGTTATCATTCACGCAGATTTTCTGCAGGTAACTGATGACAAGCCGATCATTATTAACATTCCGGTTCGTATCACAGGTAATTCTCCCGGTGTTCGTCAGGGTGGTAAATTACAGCAGCGCTTGAAGAAGCTTAAAGTAAAAGCACTTCCTGCTAATCTGCCCGATTTTGTGGAAGTAAATATCGATACACTGGAAATGGGTAAATCCATTCGTGTAAGCGAGGTTACCGCCAAAAATATCCAGATTTTGGATGAGGGATCAAATCCAGTTGTATCTGTAGTGGCTACCCGTGCTTCTAAAGAAGCTACCACAACCGCTTAATTAGCCGTTAATCAGCAGCCTGGTGAAATACTTAATAGCCGGACTGGGTAATATTGGTGCCGAATACGACCACACCCGACACAACATCGGTTTTGACGTGGTTGATCATTTGGCCCGATTACATAATGCCGCATTTAACTTAGACAGACTTGCCTACGCAGCCGAAATAAAGCTGAAAGGCAGGTCTGTTTGGCTTATAAAGCCTACGACTTATATGAATTTGAGTGGTAAAGCCGTTCAGTACTGGATGCAAAAACTCCATATTCCAAAAGAAAATGTACTCATCATTACGGATGATCTTTCGCTTCCTGTTGGCAAACTACGCATTCGCCCTTCCGGGAGTGATGGTGGCCACAACGGCTTAAAGAGCATTAGTATGCATCTGGAAGGCAATGAGTATCCGCGGTTGAGATTTGGCATCGGAAACAATTTTCCAAAAGGCCGTCAGGTTGATTTTGTATTGGGGAAATGGGACATTGACGACCAGATAGTAGTGAACAGCAAAATGGATGACTGCGCCAAAGCAATAGAAAGTTTTGTGTTGGCAGGGCTCAACATTACCATGAATCAATATAATAAGTAATAAATCACCTCACATTTCGTTTCGAAATTCTATATTCGAGCAAATTCTTACCGTACATGAGTAATCCAAAATTAAAAGCATTGTACCCTCACGCCATAGCGTTGGGAATTTTTCTGGCACTGGCCGGAGTTTATTTTATGCCTGTTTTGCAAGGCAAAGTAGCTAACCAACATGACGTGAGCATGTGGAAGGGTGCCTACCAGGAAGTAGGGGAGTTCAAGAAAAAAACGGGTGAAACCACCATGTGGAGCAACGCTATGTTTGGCGGAATGCCTTCCTATACTTACGGGGGCTTGGAGAGTAAAGCCAATATCACACCGTACATTGATGGTATGATGAAGCTGTGGTTGCCCAGCCCGATGGAAACCATTTGGTTGTTGATGTTATGCTTTTACATTTTTTTAATCAGCTATGGCGTTTCTCCCTGGTTGGGAGTGTTGGGTGCCATTGCTTACGGATTTTCAAGCTATAATTTCATTAACCTTGATGCGGGTCACCTTACTAAAGGTTGGGCCATTGCCTATCTCCCGCTCATATTTGCCGGCTTAAACATTACCATGCGTTACAACAAATGGTTGGGCGCTGCTGTAACAGGTTTGGCCATGGCGCTTGAGCTCAACGCGGGTCATATTCAGATTACGTATTATGCCATGTTGCTGGTGGTTATTTGGGGAGTTGTTCAACTTATTTTTGCTATCAGGGAAAAACAAATCAAACAATTTGCAGTAGCTGCTTTGTTTGCAGTGGCCGGTGCCGGAATTGGTGTGGGTACAGGCACTACGGGGTTGCTTATAGGAAGTGAATACGCCAAAGAAAGTCAGCGCAGCCCTTCAGAGTTGAGCGGTGATGAAGCCAATAAAACAACCGGTTTAGATAAAGACTATGCATTGGAATACAGTTATTCCATCACAGAGCCACTCACTATTTTAGTGGCAGATATTTATGGTGGAGCATCGGTATCGCCTATCGGAAAAAGTTCTGCGACTTACAAAGCGTTAAAGGCAAACAATGTTCCTGATGCACAGATAAAATCATTTGTGGAACAAGCACCCACCTATTGGGGCG
>DATGWX010000320.1:0-1635 GCA_035299275.1 Bacteroidia bacterium | reverse complement strand
TGTTTGGGGCTTTATCTTTCCGGCTATTTTTGTAGCTGTTGGTATTTATTACCTGAGTAAGATGACATAATGATTGAGTGCTGTTCAATTCTTACTCGTCTTTGTTTGCAACCAGGATGAATGACTACTTACTACTAAAACTTATAGTTAAGTTTTCGATATTTGCGCCCTCATCACCTATTCAATATGACTGCCAAAGAACATTACGCTAATCACCTCGGAAACTTCTACTCCTGGATGACGGGAGATTTTGATACTAAACAAAATGAATTTTTGGATTTCCTGAAGAGGCAAGGTATTTACCCCTCAACAACTAAAATAGCCATAGACTTAGGCGCTGGACACGGATTGCAAACTGTTCCGCTTTCAACGATTGGTTTTAAGGTAGTGGCTGTTGATTTTAACCAACAACTACTCGATGAGTTGAAGGGAAATACGAAAGGTTTATCTGTAGATGTAATAAATGAAGATATCAGGCGTGTAAGCCAATTTGGCCATTATCAACCTGAACTCATTTTGTGTTGTGGCGATACACTTGCGCACCTCGAAAGTAAAGGTGAAGTAGAACAGCTCATCAAAGATATTTCTGCTACGCTGGTTAAGGGAGGTAAGGTATTGCTTTCGTTTCGTGATTATAGTGAGCCACTCACCGGTAACAATCGTTTTATTCCGGTTAAAAGTGACGATACCAGAGTACTTACCTGCATATTGGACTATGAGGAGAACAGCGTAACTGTAACAGATTTGCTCCATGAAAAAACCGCCACAGGATGGTTGCAAAAGGTAAGTGCATACAAGAAAGTCAGGTTGACCACAACATTTGTGACACAGTTGCTGGAAGCCAATAGCCTGCGTATAGAATGTAATGTTGCAGTGAACAGGTTAATCACGATTGTAGCCAAAAAAGATTAACATATGATAAAGAAGTATAAGGTTGTAGCCATATCGGGAAGCACCAGAGAACATTCTACTAATCTGAATTTAATTCATGCCATACAGGAGTTGTATACAGATAGGCTGGATATGGTAATTGCTCCGAGTGTTGCATCTGTACCACATTTTAATCCTGATTGGGATACCGATACTCCACCTCAAGCTGTTCGTGATTTTCGTAAGCTGCTGCAAGATGCAGAGGGTATTCTTATTTGTACTCCTGAGTATGCGATGGGTGTGCCGGGTTCCTTAAAAAATGCAATTGACTGGACGGTTTCCTCCATGGAGTTTTCGCGCAAACCTACTGCATTGATTACGGCCTCCTCAGTGGGGCAAAAAGGTCACAGATCATTGCTTGAAACTTTACACATAATTGAAGCGGATATTCCGGAGTCATCCCAACTGTTAATATCCCATGTAAAAACAAAGGTAAAGGGAGACGTTATTACTGATGAAACCACACTTACGCAAGTGAAGCAAGTGATGGATTCGCTTATCCATGCAATAATAAAGTAAGTTGTATTGTATATCTTACCTTAGTGAATCAGGTTAAACAGCCTGTTCCAACGCACTTTTTTGAATACATTGCTTTCATTGGCATCCCAGCTCATCCAGATAAATACAGCTTTACCAACGATGTGGTCATCCGGTACCATGCCCCAAAAGCGGGAGTCGGCAGAGAAGTGACGGTTATCGCCCATC
>DATGWX010000319.1:0-5819 GCA_035299275.1 Bacteroidia bacterium | reverse complement strand
CATACAATAAATAGCATATTTGCAGGAGTGAGTGCACGGTTTACCTACTTTCTTCTGTTCCTTCTCTGCAGCCTTTCTTCATGGGCTCAGGACACCAGCTACAATGCCCGCGTGGCCCCGCGTTTCCGTACCGAATACCAGTTTGAAGTAAGCGGAAATGAGTACAAAAATGTGATAGATACCGGCATTGACCGCATGGAAATGTATAACCCTGTGGTGCAGAAATACCGCCTTTATCAGGATTTAGGTAATATCGGGAGTCCGGTTTTGCCCTTGATTTTTAGCTCAACCAATTCTACTTCTTTTCGTTTAGGTAACGAAAACATGAACCACTATTACCTTACTTCAGAAGAAGTGCGGTACTATCAGGTAAAACGTCCGTTTACCACGTTTGACTATGTGCAGGGAGCCAAAGAACTGTTGTTTTTAAAAGCACTGCACACCCAAAACATTACCCCACGCTGGAATGCGGGAGTGAATTTCAGACGCGTTGCTTCAGCAGGCTATTACACCAACCAATACAACAGTTTGTGGAGCACCCAACTTTTTAGCAGTTACCGTTCTAAAAATCAAAAATACGTTGGGCTTACCAGCATTAACTGGAACAAAGGTTTTCTGGAAATGAACGGAGGTATCACCAGTGATTCAGCCTTTGAAGCTTTAAGCGGTGTAAACAAACAAGTGGAAGTAAACCTGCAGGGAACCAGCGCTACCGGAGGTGGCGGACCACGTAACTATTTCCGCAACACTACCCTGCAACACAAAAGCTTTTATTACTTTGGTGAACGAAAAGAAGTCATCAACGGAAAAGATACCTTGCAACAACTGGAATCAAAAGCCTGGCTGGGACACACCTTTAAAGCAGAAAGATTCTCGTACCTCTACAAAGACAGCAAACTGCCCAACAAAGATTATTATCCTACCTTTAACTTTGACACACTGGCTACTTACGACTCTCTGCATTTTTTCAATACCGAGAACACCTTTACTTTTTCCAACCGCGGTGTAATTCAGAAACGGTTGGAGTTCACTGCCAACTTTACCCACCAGTATTTTGAAGTGGCCCAACGCAGCAACAACAGCGTGTATCAAAACACGTTTGTTTCAGGGCGAATAGCCTTCGCTCCGCTCAACAGTTTACGTTTGTTTACGGATGTATCTTACGGAACCAGCGGCTACAATGCAGGCGATTACTTAGCCTCGGCTATTGGTGTGCTCACCCTGAAACCTGTGGTGGTTACCGTACAAGGTTCAGTAAATGCCCGCGAGCAAAGTTTTGTATCGCAACATTTTGTTTCCAACCACTACCTGTGGTACAATGCCTTTGATAAAACCACCACTACACACGGGCGTTTCTCCATCAGCAGTCGTAACTGGCGCAACAACGGCACACTCAGTATTAAATATTACAGCATAGACAAACTCGTTTACTACAGAAGCAACAGCACACCCGTGCAACACAACCAACCTGTTGAGCTACTGGTAGCCGAGTTAAACAAAACATTTCAGTGGGGAAACTTCTTTTTCACCAACCAACTGTATGCACAACATGTAAGCGACAAAAAAGTAATGCGGTTGCCTGAATTAGCCGCTTTCCAACGCTTCTATTACCAAAAACGTTTGTTCAAAGTAATGCTTACCCAAATTGGTTTTGACATATTTTACAACAGCAGCTTTTACGCCAATACCTTTAATCCCGTTACGCGACAGTTTCAATTGCAGGACAGTGTAAAAATAGGCAACTACCCCGTGGTGGATGTGTTTGCCAATGCACAAATTAAAAAGGCCGCTATCTTCTTTAAAATGGAACACGTTAATGCCGACCTCTCCGGAAATGCTTACTACAGCTCACCGCACCAACCCATGGGACATCGCAGTTTTCGTTTCGGGTTAACCTGGAGAATGTATGACTAGTCTAATTCTTAATGTTGAAACGAAGTTCAGCGAAGCTAATTCTTAATGTTTAATTTTAAGCAGACTGGCGTCTGATTTTTTGCCTCTTTGTGCGTGGTTTGGCGTCCGCGCCAACTACACGATACTCATTATAGTTTGATAACATAATTTCGGAAGGGTGGCGAGGACGCCAACCTTGGACAAAGTTATTCCTCCCAAATACTACGTCTTCAGTTTTTTCTTTTTGGCTGAGGGGAACAAAATATTGTTCAGAATTAAACGGTAGCCGGGTGAGTTGGGGTGCAGGGCTAAATCTGTAGGTGGTTCACCTACCTGGTGCTGGTAATCTTCCGGGTCGTGGCCACTATAAAAGGTCCATGTACCTTTTCCTGCACTGCCGTGAATGTAACGGGCTTCTCCTACAGCTTTGTTTTCGCCCATTACCAGCACATCACTTTTAATTTTTGTTTTGTTAAACGAGGTGGTTTGTCCCATAAAACCTTTCACCACCTTAGTGTGATTCTGGCACAACATGGAAGGTACCACGTCCCACTTGGCTGAGAAATCGAACAGGGTAAACATGTCGTTTTCTTCCTGCTGAAACCCGCGAAAGTGTGTCATGTCAATATCCGAGTGTTCATACTCGTAGGGATTGGTGGTAATCGCAAAATTCTTAAATGCAAATGTGTTGTTGTAGTCCAGTTTGCGCAATGCATTCGGGTCGGCCGCTGTGCCGTCAAACGGGAAATCAATAATATCGGTTCCATCTGCTGCGAGGGCAATATCATAGGTATCGGTAGCGGAGCACATGGCAAATAAAAATCCGCCACCCGAAGTAAAATCACGAATCTTTTTAGCCACAGCCAGTTTCAAATCAGCCACACGGGTAAAGCCGTATTTGGCTGCCATGGCTTCGTTTTCCCTTACCTCAGCTTTGTACCAGGCCGCATTCTGAAAACTCATCCAAAACTTGCCGTACTGTCCGGTAAAATCTTCGTGGTGCAAATGCAGCCAATCGTATAAAGGCAATTTCCCTTGCAACACCTCATCGTCAAATACCACATCGTAAGGAATCTCGGCATAGGTGAGCACCAGTGTTACCGCATCATCCCAGGGTTGTTTGGTTTTGGGCGAGTACACCGCAATTTTGGGAGATTTCTGCAGCTTCACCACTTCCATGTTCACCTCAGGCAAGGCAATTTCGTTGCGAATGCCCTGCATCTTGGCATCTGAAATAACCTGATACGTTACCCCGCGTACCAGACATTCTTTCTCCAAAACACCGTTGTGTACAAAGGCAAAACTACCGCCCTCGTAATTGAGCAGCCACTCCACTTCAATATCTTTACTCAATACCCAATAGGCCACACCGTATGATTTGAGGTGATCCTTCTGCGACTCATTCATGGGAATATAAATGTAACTGCTCCACGAGCACAGGGGCAACAGGAGTACAAAAAAGGAAAACAGTAAAACGATTTTATTTTTCATGCGGTTACTGTTACGGGCATTCGGCCATTAAAAAACAGACGAAGCAATTTGTTTGGTGGTATCAGAAATACCCATGGTGTAATAATGCAACACAGGCACTCCGGCTTTTTTCAATTCTTTCGATTGCTGAATGGCCCACTCAATACCCACCTGACGAACGGCTTTATCGTCTTTGCATTTTTCAATGGCATCCGACAATTCAAACGGGATATCGATATGAAATATTTTGGGCAAAATGGTAAGTTGGTTCTTTTTGGTAATGGGTTTCAATCCCGGAATAATGGGAATGTTGATGCCCATTTCCTTGCACTGCTCTGTAAACTCAAAAAACTTGGCGTTGTTAAAGAACATTTGCGTTACTATGTAATTGGCTCCGGCATCTGTTTTCTTTTTCAGAAAGTTCATATCTGCCTGCATGTTGGGCGCCTCAAAATGTTTCTCGGGATAACCGGCCACACCAATACAGAAATTGGTTGCCGAAGCACCTATCAGTTCTTCATCCAGGTATTTACCGTTGTTCATATCCGTAACCTGATGAATAAGCTCGAGTGAATTTTGATTACCATCGGGCTCAGGAATAAAGTTAGGCTCGTTTTTAATACCGTCACCGCGCAGCAGCAATACGTTCTCTATGCCTAAGAAATTTAAGTCAATAAGGGCGTTTTCTGTTTCTTCTTTATTAAAGCCCCCACATATTAAATGGGGCACTGCTTCTACCTTAAACTTGTTCATGATGGCTGCGCAAATAGCTACCGTACCGGGGCGTTTGCGTGTGGAGATTTTATCAAAACTTCCGTCACTGCGTTTCTTTAAAATGTACTCTTCGCGGTGATACGTAACATCAATAAACCTGGGGTTAAACTCCATCAAAGGTTCAATTGCGTTAAATATACCTTGAATGCCCTTGCCTTTAAGCGGAGGTAAAATTTCAAAAGAGAACTGTGTTTCTTTACTGTTGTTGATGTATTCTGTAATCTTCATGTTGGTCTCAGGGTAGTAAGGCTGCAAATATAAGCAGTTTATTGGGCTGCGGGAACCTCGGCTGCTTTTCGTTTATTGATGGCCAGTTTGAGCGAAAATACGTTGGAGTACAAGGCCGCTGATTGGTCGCCAATATCACTCAGGGCATAATCAATGGTAAATGACTTCATGCGCAATCCCACACCTATATTGGGTTGAAAAGTTGTGCGCTGTTTACCGCTGAAATTATCTTTTTCTTTCTGAAAATTGCCCACTCCTGTACGTAAGAAAATAAAGTCGCTGTAGCCAAACTCCACGCCCAGTGTAGGGTCTATGTTAATCGTTTTGCTGCTTACAAGTACGTTGCGTTGCCCGTCTGTAGTAAGTGTCATGTTCACCTCAGGCATGCAGGTTATTTTTTTGTACAGTGTAAACTGGCGGGCCGCACCCAGTATAAAACGCGGAGTAGTTATCTCCAGCGTATTCACCGGAATGGTATTACCTGTTTGCTGAAACACTTGTTTCTCCTCCGGTGTAAGGTTGTATGACCAGGCGTTAAAAGTAGAGGTAACGTCCCTGAACATGGCTCCGAACTTCCATTTTTTATAGTCGTACTGCGCCCCGAAATCGAGCCCGAAGCCCCAGGCATTGGCAAAATCACCTGCTCTTCTGCGAATAATTTTGGCGTTACCTCCCAGATTTAATCCGTTGATTTTGGTTTTGCGGGCATAGGAGAATAAAAAACCGTAATCTACCACGGAGAAGGATTTAATGTTGTTGTAATTTAGTTGTCCGCCTTTAAAAAGATCAATGGTATTGGCAATGTCATCCACCCCGAAACGGATGATGGAAACACCTCCGGCACTTTTATCACCCATTTTAAAGGCTACAGCTCCGTAGTCGTAGTTGGCAATACCGGCAAAATATTCCGAGTGCATAAGCGACACCTGCAGGTTATCCTTCAGGTTAAGCAATCCGCTGGGATTCCAGTAACCCGCAGTAACATCATTAACTGAGGCCACTACAGAATTGCTCATGCCAAATGAACGACCGCCCACCCCTATCATCATAAACTCGTTACTGTACTTTTGAGCCGAAGCCGACAAGCCTGATAGTAGTGCTAAAGAAAACAGCCAACGCTGTGTTAATTTCATATGCTTTGTGTTCTGAATAGGTTCATTTCGTTTTCCAGTACCTGAAACTGTTGTTGCATCCACTCATCGGTTTGTTCCATTACGGGCAACAACAATTTCTGGTTATGCTCGCTCAGGCCAAACAGCCCTACCTGCATCATAATACGGTTTAACGAATAAATCATTTTTTCATTATCAGGGTAATGGAATAAATATTTCACGTCCCTGAACCGTTCAAATTTAGTAAAAAACTCTTCTCCTTGTACAATATCATGCAATTGCAGAAAATCCTTGAGGGGCTGTGGTTCAATCACATGGAGTGAACGATAAAACTCCGTAGCG
>DATGWX010000318.1:0-2511 GCA_035299275.1 Bacteroidia bacterium | reverse complement strand
AAGCCACAGCAGCTCAGTCGCGAAAGGATTTTATTTCGAAAATGTCCATAGCATCAAAAGAAGCACGTGAAACAAACTATTGGCTACAACTTATAAGTGCAAGTAAAATTGTTAATATTAACGTAAGTACAGAAGTTAATTCCTGCAATGAAATTGTACGTATATTAACATCTATTGTGAAAACCTCTCAAGACAATTAAAAATTAAGAATTTAAAATTCATACGGTATGGAAGTTTCAGAAACAGTAAAGTTAACCTCAAAGGATTTTTCCAGCGACCAGGATGTACGTTGGTGCCCCGGCTGCGGTGACTACTCTATATTAAAACAGGTACAAACTGTAATGCCTGATTTAGGCCGCAAGCGCGAAGACATCGTGTTCATTTCCGGCATAGGTTGTTCTTCCCGTTTTCCGTATTACATGGAAACTTTCGGCATGCACTCCATTCATGGCAGAGCAACAGCCATTGCCTCCGGTTTGAAAGCAGCCCGCCCTGATTTAAGTGTGTGGATTGTATCGGGTGACGGTGATGCATTATCCATAGGAGGTAATCATACCATTCACTTACTGCGCAGAAATTTTGACGTGAACCTATTGTTGTTCAACAACCAAATTTACGGTTTAACCAAGGGTCAATACTCGCCTACTTCTGAAGCAGGTAAAGTAACCAAATCAACACCCATGGGCTCCATTGACCACCCCTTTAACCCGGCTGCTTTGGCCTTGGGTGCCGATGCTACTTTTGTAGCCCGCAGTATGGACCGCGACCCGAAACATTTACAGGCCATGCTCAAACGCAGCTATGCCCACAAAGGTTCTTCGTTTTTGGAGATTTACCAAAACTGCAACGTATTTAACGATGGTGCCTTTGAAATTTTTACCGAGAAAGGCAGCAAAAAATTAGAAACACTTTTTGTTGAACAGGGACAACCGTTGTTGTTTGGTGAAAACAATGATAAAGGCATTAAGCTGGACGGATTTACTCCTGTGATTGTTGACCTTACTGAGGGTCAATCAGCCAACGATTTATGGATACACGATGAACGCGACCAGGTAAAAGCTAACATACTAGTACGCTTTTTTGACAGCCCCGAGAAAGAAGGCCACCTGCCCCGCCCCTTTGGTGTATTCTATACCGAAGACCGCCCTTGTTATGAAGATTTACTCCACGCACAAATTGACGAAGCCAAATCAAAATCTACAGCCGATTTGGATAAACTGATTGCCGGAAGAGAAACTTGGGTGATTAATTAAGGGAGGATACCATTCACACAAAAAAGCCAGCTTGAAATCAAGCTGGCTTTTTTGTGTGATATCAGATCCACTACTTCACACTAATCAACTCCACATCAAAAATTAATTTAGAATTTGGTGGTATTACATTGCCTGCACCACGTTCACCATAAGCCAATGAAGGAGGCAGTATAAAACGGTATTTTTCTCCGGTACGCATCATTTTAATGCCTTCCACCCAACCGGGTATCAACGGCTGAACGCCCAATTGAAAAGAGAATGTTTGACCACGCTCTACAGAGGAATCAAAAATAGTTCCGTCAACCAGATAGCCTGTGTAATGTACCTCAACGGTCTTACCGCTATCGGCTTTCATCCCTTTTGTGTTGGTTTTAACAGCGATATATTCCAAGCCGGAAGTAGTCTTTTTAGGTTCTGCTTTTTTCTTGGCATCTACAAAAGGTACGGCATTAACTTTAGGAAATACCTCCATCAACTCCACATCAAAAATGAGTGTTGAATTCGATGGTATGTTACCCATATCTGATTGGCCGTATCCCAGATTGGCAGGAATAATCAAGGTAGCTCTTTCTCCTTTTTTCAGAAGTGCTATACCCTCATCCCATCCTTTTATTACCTGCCCTTTGCCCAATTGAAACTCAAACGGTTCGCCACGGTCGCGTGAACTGTCGAATTTAGTGCCGTTGGTAAGTGTACCGGTGTAATGTACCTTCACACGGTCACCTGCTTTTGCCTGCACAGCTTTTTTATCTTTAACACTTACAATTTTGACGTAACGCAAACCTGAAGCTGTTGTAAGCGTATCTCCGGCATAAGCCAGTGTGGTAGCCATAAATGCTACAAGTGTTATAAGAATACGCATGCTTACTTAACTTTAATTAATTCGATTTCGAACATAATAGCGGCATAGGGAGGAATACGTCCACCTGCACCACGCTCACCATAAGCCAACTCCTGCGGAATAACCAGATTGATTTTTTCTCCCTCTTTCATCAGCTTCACACCTTCTTCCCAACCCGGTATTACAGCACCTTGTCCTATAGGGAAAGTAACTGGCTCACCACGATCAACAGAAGAATCAAAGGTTTCACCGTTAAGTAACTTACCGGTGTAATGCACTTGCACACTATCGCCATCTTTAACCCCTTTACCCGCTGCATTGGTTTTGGTAATCTCATACATCAAACCAGTGGCGGTTTTTTTGTAATTGGCTACCTGCGGACCTTTTAAAAATTCGTTATAAAGTGCTTCTTGTTTT
>DATGWX010000317.1:0-2600 GCA_035299275.1 Bacteroidia bacterium | reverse complement strand
TACCTCGGGCTTGTAAAGCATAATCGTTTGAATGCGAAATGTCCTGCCCCAAAAAGAAATTCCTTCTTCATTACCTATTAAATAAGCTGAGTTTATTCCCACCCGGCTCAGACCGAAAGTGGCTGCTACTTCATTCACTAATCCCGCTTTAACAACAGCAGGCACCGGCTCATATAAAAACCGACTGGCAGCATTTTCTGTCAAAATGGGGAGTTTTGTTTTGGCAGATGAAATCTCCTGCAACACCTTTCCTTTATCATCTACCTCTACCGCAGAAATACGGGTCTCTCCTGCAAAGTCTTTTTTCACTAGAAATAACACCTCCCTTACCTCCCCTCTCCATTGCACTACAATGGTGCGTTCAACATTCTTCAACTGCCTGGTGCAGGAGGTAATATCTACCATTGGAGATGCCTTAATCAGTAAGGTTGAAGTACAAGAGAAGATTTCAGGTATCAGCGACAATATATCAGGAACGGATCCTGATAAGTCGTATACTTTCTTACCTCCCGGTCTCCTGTCAGCATCGCAATACACACAACCGAACATTGGATTGTTGCTTTGTAAATAATCCTCTGCTTTTTGAGGGAGTCTTTGGATGTGATTTACTCCCAACAATCTGAAATTATATGTTGCAATTTCGTTGAGTTCTTCATCAGGCTCAAGCGATACTACCTCATTACCTGCTTTGGCAAAAGCCCAGTCATCAACTCCAAGTCCGCCCGTCAAATCCAATAGATTTCCCTCTGAAAAAAGCGAACTTTTATACATTGCTGTAGCCTGGGAACTGCATTGTTCGTATGATTTAAGGGTAAATAAACAAAACTTTTCAACAAAAGCCGGGAGTTTGTCTGCTGCTTTTTGATACAGGTGCAATTGCTGTGTAAACTGCTGCTGGAGCGAGTTGGAGGACATTTTAGCTGAGAGGGAAAGAGCAAAACTATCCTTTTGCACATTTTCAATAACAAAGTGCTTAAACTCATCTCCCTTGAAAATATCAATATTTTTTTTGTTAATTTGCAACAGTTTCAATGGTTGTGGTTAGAAATAAATATCATTGGCAACAAACCTAAATTTTAACATGAAAAAGTTAGTACTTTTTTTCTTTCTCGGAGCATTATTAATCGGTACTTCTGCCTGTCACAGACAAAAGTGTCCTTCCTTCTCATTAAAACCTATCCACTCGTTGGTTAAGTTTTAATGGAGTGGCAAATAATACAAACTGAGGCAGAAATACAACCTTTAATAGAGATGTCTGACAGACATCCGGTCTTGTTTTTTAAACACAGCACGCGTTGCTCAATAAGCAATACTGCTAAAAGTCGTTTGGAAAAATTATGGCCACAACTCAGCCCGCATAACATATTGGCAGTGTATATTGATGTTCTAACCAACAGGGCTTCTTCTGCATTGTTGTCATCTATAGCTTCAGTAGAACACGAGTCCCCACAGGCTATTTTGTTTCACAACGGGCAATGCGTCTACCACCAGTCACACTTAGGCATTGACGTAGAGGAGATGGTGAAAGCTATTGAAAATAATTAAAGCTGACGGTTTGTTTTAAATCAGCGTGCAGGCTTTTTGCAACAGGGCAATGTAAGGCTGCATTTTCCAATATTCCCTTTTGTTTTTCAGTGTATGTAATTTCAGGAAGGTAAAAATCAAGCTGAATTTCGGCAATTCTTCTGGGATCTGAAGCCATAATTTTCCTCACCTCCACACGTGTGTTATCTATGTGAATTTGATGTGTTCGGGCTGCAATGCCCATAATAGTAAGCATGCAACTACCTAAAGCCGATGCGACCAAATCTGTTGGAGAAAAAAAAGCTCCTTTTCCTTGATTGTCAGGAGGTGCATCCGTTACAACCTTTTCACCGGATAAAATATGAACAGAACTCGTTCTGAGCTCCCCTAAGTATTGAATTTCAGCTGTATTCATTCTAAAACAATTTCTTGTAAATATATATTATTGATACTAACTTACAAAAGTTTTCATGAGTGTAAAAAAGAGCATATTAATAGTATTCTGCCTGTTGACAATCAAAGGGTTTTCTCAAAATGACCCCTTGCTTAAACCTGTGCTTTTGTATAAAAAGTATTTCTTGGGCGGTGGAAATATCAGCAGCAGTGGCTGGAGTGCCGGCATGAGGTATGGCTTTCACGATAAAGGTGAAGATAAGTCATCGGAAATTATGTTCGACTTTGCACGTGTAAAACATGAAAAAGAAGTACGCATTGTAAACCCTGCTTTTAATAACTCGAAGCCTTATGTTTTTGGCCAACTTAATCAAACCTTTGCGTTAAGATTAGGGGCAGGAAGAAAAACAGCCCTTTCCAAACGTATGTTTCAAAAAGCGGTAGTGGTAAATTTCAATTATTACGGTGGGTTCTCGGCCATGCTGTTAAAACCCGTTTATCTGGAGATATATTACCGGGATAACGACCAATCGACAGGGTCTTTTGCCGTAGAGAAGTATGATCCTGAGAAACATATGGACCAAAGCAGAATTTTTGGCCGTACCAATTTTTTCAAAGGAATTGACGAAATGAAACTACGCCCGGGTGGCTTTGCTAAAACTGCCTTCACCTTTGAATGGGGG
>DATGWX010000316.1:0-1560 GCA_035299275.1 Bacteroidia bacterium | reverse complement strand
GGTTACCGTCTGTGTATTGTAGATACAGTGAGCAGCGGTGAGGAAGCCCGTTATTGGAAGTATGAGTTTCTCGATATAAAACCACGCAACGACAGCTATTTTAAAACCAACAGCCTCATTAACCTCACGCGCGATTTTTGTAAAGACATATTGGTGGAAGAGAACAACGTTTCTCCCTTAGATCGTATGGCTGTTATGAATGATTCAGTGAGGTACATGGAAAAGAATTCCAGCTTCAGTATGGAGCAGTTTGAACAGGAAGTGTTGCAAGAACCCACGGTAATTGAGGCTTTTCAGGATTACAAACGCAATTACCAGCCACTAAAAGAGAACAATTATGAGCTTACCGATATAGAGGTAGCACCTGAAGCCATGAAAAAAAACAGCAAGTTTTTTAAACACGCAGTTAAACTGGATAAGAACTTTCACCTCTACATTCATGGCAACCCGCAAATGATGGAACGTGGTTACGATGAAGAAAAAGGAATGAAGTATTACAAGTTGTTTTACACCAACGAAACTTACCCGGAGTAAGCCTCTTTTATACTAAGACCAGCCAATTGAAGTGTAAGGTAAATTACACTTTAGTAACAAATAATCTACTGACGTCACTTCGTTTCAAAATTCCCAAGCTGAATTTACCAGACATTTCGGAATATTCCAACAACCGCTATACTTTGCCATGTTGATGGGCTGATTGTCGCAAGTCAGAAATCTGCCCGATTGATCTGTTTTCATCATGCATAATTCCCCATTTGTTAAAAAGCGCAAAACCACTTGTACCATAGCTTGTGCCGAATCTTTACTGTATTGAAGCCCTAAATCAGCCCCTTTTTGATTATTGAACGCATCCATTACTGATCCCATAGAGTCGGGGAGTTCTCCGTATTCGTTTTTCTTTTTCAGGAAGAACTCATAGTTAGCCTTTTCATGTGCGATGCCCAGTTTCAAAGCCTTTTTGGCACCTATTTTCTGCGTAAGTAAAGCCATCCACAAAGCATGGCGAAACGCATCGGGTTTTCCTCCGTTTTCAGGACCGGCAATCAGGGAATCCTTTTTCGCCTGTTCATATAATTGTTCAGTAAGTCGGGTACATTGCATGGCCCTTTTCGCCACAAACAGGTGACAGCGAACCCATCTTTTTTCGGCCTTGGCCAGTTGGCGGTATTGATGGAATAACTTTTGCGCAGCAACTGTTTGGAAACAGACAAAGAATAAGGTGAATAATAGAATCTGCCGCATGGGTCAAAAATATTTAATATCTTCGAAATCATGATTACTCCCGGAATATATGAGCACTACAAAGGCAAACGCTATGAGGTGCTTGGTTTGGCTCACCACAGTGAAACATTGGAAGAACTGGTGGTATACAAAGCATTGTATCACACGCCCGATTTTGGGTATGGAGCACTTTGGGTAAGGCCCGTTTCTATGTTTTTTGAAGAAGTAAATGTGGGTAACCAACAAATAAAACGCTTCAAAAAGTTGGAGGCTGAAATTTAACCGAACGCTTGTTATTGTTGATGTATCAAGTGTTTTATTCCTGTGAGGAGAAGTTCG
>DATGWX010000315.1:0-5040 GCA_035299275.1 Bacteroidia bacterium | reverse complement strand
GCAAAGCACTACATACGATACAATCACCGGTTTGGCTAGGGCTGAAGTGGGTATACTTAATATTAAAACGTCTCATTTATTACTTAATTGCTGAACAAATATAACAAAATATTTATAATTCCAAATAATTCATCTGCTTATTTTAATCATTCATCTAAAAATAATAAGCATTCAACTAATAAATGAACGAAAAACAATGAACTATGGATTTCATAAAGCAAAAAAAATCCCGCCTGAATGGCGGGATTTTTAAAAATAGATTATAATATATTGAATACTAGTCTTTTGAAACTAACTCAGCCGCGATGAATTCTCTGTTCAAGCGGGCAATTACTGTTAATGGAATCTCTTTAGGGCACTCAGCGGAACAGGCACCTGTATTTGTACAAGCTCCAAAACCTTCAGCATCCATCTGATTTACCATAGCTATAGCTCTTTGGCGTCTTTCCGGCTGTCCCTGAGGGAGTAACGCAAACTGAGACACCTTTGCTCCTACAAACAACATGGCTGAAGAATTCTTACAAGCGGCTACACATGCACCACATCCTATACATGTTGCTGCTTCAAAAGCTTCATCTGCAACTTCTTTCCCAATTGGGGTAGAGTTGGCGTCTTGTGCATTGCCTGTGTTAACAGACACATAACCACCCGCTGATATTATACGGTCAAATGAAGAACGATCAACAGCCAAATCCTTAATAACCGGGAAGGCTGCTGCTCTCCAAGGTTCTACAACAATGGTATCACCATCTTTAAAGGAGCGCATGTGCAATTGGCAGGTAGTAACACCATAGTTAGGACCATGCGGCCTGCCATTGATGTACATGCTGCACATACCACAAATACCCTCACGGCAATCATGGTCAAATGCCACCGGAGTTTCTTTGCCTTCTGAAACTAAACGCTCATTTAGTACGTCAAACATTTCCAGAAATGACATATCAGGAGAAACGCCTTCTACTTTATACGTTTCAAAACGGCCTTTCTCGTTAGTATTTTTTTGTCTCCACACTTTCAGTGTGATATTCATGTTTCCGCTCATCTTTTAAGTTATTGGTTGATATCTTTCAGATTGACAGGAAACTACCCCATCAACCATATTAACTGATTACTTATTTATAACTGCGTTGTGCTATTTTAATATTCTCAAACTTCAGGTCTTCTTTGTGCATGTTCCAATTACCCACACCTTTGAATTCCCATGCCGCTACATAGGCATATTTATCATCATCGCGCAAAGCTTCCCCTTCTTCTGTCTGGAACTCTTCGCGGAAGTGACCTCCGCAACTCTCATTACGTTCCAGTGCGTCTTTGCACATAAGTTCACCCAATTCCAGAAAATCAGCCACACGGCATGCTTTTTCCAACTCGGGATTAAACTCGTTTGCTTCACCTGTAACACGTACATTTTTCCAAAACTCTTCACGAAGCACCTGAATTTCAGATATAGCTTGTTTTAAGCCTTCTGCATTTCGGGCCATGCCACATTTATCCCACATTATCTTGCCTAAACGTTTGTGGAAATAATCAACTGACTTATCTCCTTTTACAGAAAACAGTTTGTTGATTTGCTCCTGAACATTTTTCTCAGCTTCAATGAACGCTTCATGATCAGTTGAAATAGGCTTTGTACTTATTTCTTTGCTTAAATATGAACCTATTGTATATGGAATTACAAAATATCCGTCAGCCAAACCTTGCATTAATGCCGATGCACCTAAACGATTAGCACCGTGGTCAGAGAAATTGGCCTCGCCCAAAGCATAAAGTCCGGGAACCGTAGTCATCAGATTGTAATCAACCCACAAGCCACCCATGGTATAATGCACAGCCGGGTAAATCATCATGGGGTTTTCATAAGGATTAACACCTGTAATTTGTTGATACATGTCAAACAAGTTACCGTATTGCTCTTTTACTACTGCTCTTCCCAACTCAGTTAATTGTTCCTCTGTGGGGTTTTGAATACCCTTCTTGGTAGCTTCCTTTTTACCGTATTTATATTTGGTATTAAACGCAAAATCGAGGTAAACAGCTTCACCGGTTTGGTTTACGCCAAATCCGGCATCACATCGCTCCTTTGCTGCACGCGAGGCCACGTCACGTGGAACCAGGTTGCCGAAAGCTGGGTAACGTCTTTCCAGATAATAATCTCTGTCTTCTTCTTTAATTGCGTTAGGGTTCAATTTTCCTGCACGTATGGCCTCAGCATCTTCTTTTCTTTTGGGTACCCAAATACGTCCATCGTTACGTAACGATTCACTCATGAGGGTTAATTTCGACTGGTGGTCGCCCGAGACAGGAATACAAGTAGGGTGAATTTGTGTAAAACAAGGATTACCCATGAACGCACCACGTTTGTGCGCTTTCCAGGCTGCCGTAACATTAGAACCCATCGCATTGGTTGACAGGTAGAATACGTTTCCGTAACCACCTGAACATAATAATACTGCGTGACCAAAATGGCGCTCCAATTTACCCGTAACCAAATTGCGGGCTATAATACCACGGCACTTGCCATCAATATTTACAATATCCAACATCTCATGTCGGGTAAGCATTTCAACCTGCCCCAAACCTACCTGACGTTGTAAAGCACTGTATGCGCCTAACAATAACTGCTGTCCTGTTTGACCTGCAGCGTAAAAAGTACGTTTTACCTGAGTGCCGCCAAATGAACGGTTATCTAACATACCCCCGTATTCACGGGCAAAAGGTACGCCTTGAGCCACACATTGGTCAATGATATTGGCACTTACTTCAGCTAAACGGTAAACGTTTCCTTCGCGGGCACGGTAATCGCCACCTTTGATGGTGTCATAGAACAAACGGAAAGTAGAATCTCCGTCATTCTGATAATTTTTTGCGGCATTAATACCTCCCTGAGCAGCAATACTGTGTGCTCTGCGGGCAGAATCCTGAAAGCAGAACACCTTTACCTTGTAACCCAGTTCAGCCAATGAAGCCGCTGCTGATGCTCCGGCTAATCCGGAACCGACAATGATGATTTCAATGCTGCGTTTATTGGCAGGATTTACCAGAGGAACTGTTGAGCGGTATTTGGTCCATTTTTGCTCTAATCCTCCCTCGGGTATTTTAGCATCTAATTTGGGTGAAGTCATATTATCTACTACAATCTAAGTTACTTGACAAAATAAAAATAAAGCGGCATGGCAGCAAAACTCAACGGTATAAGGATAGAAAATACCCATATTCCTATAAACTGAATGATGCCATTGTATTTGGAGTGATTGACGCCCAAAGTTTGGAAAGCACTCTTAAAGCCATGATACAAATGAAAGGCAATAGCTGCCATAGATAAAATATAAAGTAATACCAAAGGCAATTCTTTAAATTCTTCACTCACTTCAAGGTAAAGATCTTTCAGAATTACCACACGATCATTGCCTTCTATGAATTCTTGTTTTTTGCCGTGTAACTCTTTGCCGTAGTCAGCACGTGTTACATCTCCGGTGATAATATTCTCCCTGTATTCTACATACGGTACTTTTCCGAATTTGTATTCAAACCAGAAATCGCCCATGTGTACCACTATAAAAACCAAAATGATGGTTCCTAAAATACCCATATTACGTGAGGTCCAATGGCTGTTGGCCTTGCCGTTAGTTACCGCATACTTCACCGGGCGGGCCTGAGTGTTTTTGTATGCCAGATGCAATCCCTTTATTGCGTGAAAAATGATTGACGCATACAATAAATAAGATACCACCTTGATAAGCGGATTGGTGGTCATAAATACGGTGTATTCGTTAAAAGCCAGTCCTTGGTCTGATTTGAAAAGTTGGAAATTTCCAGAAACGTGAACCACCAGAAAAGTACATAAAAATATGCCGGTGAGTCCCATAATTACCTTCTGACCAATGGAAGATTGAAAAGTTTTGATAATCCAGTTCATTTTACGATGGGTTATAAATCGGGGCGAATTTAAAAATTGTTATCTGTATAGCTAATGACATAAGTTAGGTTACTGTATTTATAATCATTCTAAACTGTGGAAAACTGTTGGTATGACAAAGAAACTCCTGTGTGCTAAAAAGGTTTTGCCAGAGCATAAACGATTTAATAACTTTTATAATTTCCCGATAGGTAATGTGGTGTAGCTGATGCAATTTTGCCGACAATGTATAAGTTAATTCTGCAGTTTCTTTTTCTGTTTAACCCCGAGCGGGCACACTATTTATCTCTCGACATTTTCAGGTTTACATTAAAAATTCCATTACTCAATCGGTTGATAAAAGTTTTGGTGGGGATACGGAAAAATGAGGCTCCGGTAGAATTTCTGGGGTTAAAATTTAAAAACTGTGTTGGTTTGGCTGCAGGTTTTGATAAAGACGCCAGGTACATTCATGAATTTGCTGCAATGGGTTTTGGCTTTATTGAAGTGGGTACGGTTACACCGCTGCCGCAACCCGGTAATGAAAAACCACGTTTGTTCCGCTTAATTTCTGATAAAGGTATCATTAACCGTATGGGCTTTAACAACCTGGGGGTTGACCCTATGGTTGGACGCTTAAAGAACAGACCTGAAGGAATTATCATTGGAGGCAACATAGGCAAAAATAAAAGCACTCCGAATGAAGATGCGGTTAAAGATTATGAAATTTGCTTTACTAAGCTGTACGACCATGTAGATTATTTTGTAGTAAATGTAAGTTCACCCAACACACCCGGACTAAGGGAATTACAGGAAAAAGAACCTTTACAAAAGCTTTTACAGCATCTTCTTGACATCAGGAAACAATACGTAGAAGAAGGTAAAACCCAAAAGCCTGTGCTGTTAAAAATTGCGCCTGATTTAACTCACTCCCAACTAGATGACATCATAGAGATTGTTAAAACCATACAGCTTGACGGCCTTGTAGCCACCAACACAACAATTGGGCGCAAGGGATTAAAAACTGATGCGGTTGAAATTGAAAGAATTGGTGCCGGTGGTTTGAGCGGAGAGCCGGTGGAGCAAATTTCAACAGAAGTTATTGCCTACCTGCACCAGCAAAGTAAGGGCAGCATACCCATTAT
>DATGWX010000314.1:0-7574 GCA_035299275.1 Bacteroidia bacterium | reverse complement strand
ACAATACTGCCGTTAGTAAGGCGGGTTGTATAATGGACCACAGTACTCCTAATAGCGTGTGTTTGTAGCGTACTTTCAGTTCGCGCCAAATGAAAAATCCGATAAGGCTTCGGAAGCGAAATATATCCCTTACAGATTGAGACAAAGAATAATATGGCGTGATGACCCGTTGCATGAAGCGAAGTTAACGAGTAAGCAGCGTATTGTACAATTCGTGTAATTTTAATTCTTCATGCTTCCAGTCGAAATGCTCTTCAGCAGCTTTAATGGCATTCTTGCTCATCAGTTCGCGTTTAGCCGGGTCATTAATCATCTTCTCTAAATCTGCTGCGATCTCACTGGGCGAGCTGGGATTAACACACACACCGCATTGATGCTTCTCTGCCACATTTTTGTAAAGCGGAAAGTCGGAAGTAATAAAGGGCAACCCAATGCTCATGTATTCAAACATTTTGCGGGGGTATGATTCGTAGGAATTAGCATTTTTATTTACCAGACACAACCCGATGGTAGCAGTGAGAGATTTGGCATATCCTTCTTCAGATTTCATGTAGGGCAGGAATTCAATCAGGTGTTTCACTTCTTTGTAAGCAGAGCTGTATTCCAGTTTTCCGCGAATGTCTTTTGACATGGAGCCTAACATGGTACACTTTATCGCTATGCCTTTTCTGGTTAGTATGGATATGGCTTCTAACATTTCCATAATGCAGTACAACTCATCCAAGCTGCCCATGTAAAACAAGTGTGCAGGCATTTGGTGCCGGTTTTCTACCCTGAATTGCCTGAGTTGATCAATAAAAGCAAAGTTGTGTATAGTAACAGTTTCAGTTTTGGGGTAAAATTTCTTGTAAGAGTCTTCAGATAGTATAATCCCTGAAAATACCTTTAGCCCCAGCCACTCTACAATTTTGTATGCAGAAATTGCTAGTGCGGGAAATGGTACCCAATTTTTAAGTTTTATAACCTGACTGTAGTTTTCATGAATATCATAAATGACTTTTTTGCCCATCAGCCTTAACAGGATTCCCACAGGTATAAGTTCAGGGTCATGAATGTGGTACAACCGGGCATTAATAGCTATACCTTTCCACATTACTTTTGGGATGTTGATTAAGATGCGTTTTAACCGACTGGAATAAGGTTGAATACCTCTCAGGTTAATCCCTGATTCAATTTTGTCTTTGCAGTAATTACCTACCAGGTATACTTCATATTCTTTAGTCAGTGATATGCATTCACGGTGGAAAACCCTTGTATCAAAAGGTAAATGAACGGTTGATAAATGACATATTTTAGTTCTCTCTTTCAATACAAGCTCATCAGTTGCTGAGTGAAATGCTGCCACTCAAATTTTTTTCTGTGTTGCAATATAAAACTTCTCATTTCACTTTCCTTGTTGCCGGTGAAGTAGCTGTTAATGGCTTTTGCTATTTCAGCGCTATCCGGTGCGGTGCAATAGCCGGCTTTGTTATCTGGTACTATCTCTGCCAGTCCACCTACGTTGGTGACCACCATAGGCAGGTTGTAATAATAAGCAATTTGTGCAACTCCGCTTTGGGTCGCACTTCTGTAAGGTTGTACTAATAAATTGGCCGCACAGAAAAACGCTGGTACCTCACGGTCATCTATAAAGCGGGAGAAATGAATAATGCGATTTCCCAATCCATGTTTGCTGATAATTTCTTCATAAAAAGAAGGGTGATCATAATACTCACCGGCAATAATCAACTTCAGCCGGTCATTATTGATTTGAGCAAAAGCTTCAAGGAGTAAGTCTAATCCTTTATATTTTCTTACAAACCCGAAGAACAACAAGTAGTCATAATCTGGTGAGAGGTTCAGTTCTTTCAGTGCGTCTTCTCTGCTGATGGCTTTCCCATAAATATCGTACAAAGGGTGCGGTGTCACCACTACTTTTTGTTGCAGGTTTAAAGTTCTCAGGTCTTCCGCTACGGCTGATGACATACATAAGAAACCATCACATTGTGTAAGAAAGTATCTGCTCAATAAGTGGTCTCCGGGTCTTTTTTCATGCGGTATAGCATTGTCTGTAATAGCTATGATGCGCGTGTTTTTTTGTTTAAGAATCCGGGCAATGGTGCCGAAAGCAGGTGCAAAAAAGGGCAACCAGTAACGGAAGATAATAACGTCAAAATGTTGTTTTCTGAATTTATAGCCGGCAGCAATCCAACTCATCGGATTAACCGAGTTAATGATGGAGTGTATGGTTATTTCTTTAGGTGCTTCACCGGCAGAAGTCTGAGACTTGCCCGGAAATAGGAAGGAGGGGTACTGCAAGGAAAAGCTGAGTATTTCTACCTGATGTCCCTGATTTGTTAGCTCAATTGCCAGACGCTCATTAAGGTCGGCAATACCACCTCTGAACGGATGTGCCGGACCAACAATGAGGATTTTACTCAATGCCGAATCCCTTTCTTTTGGTAATGGCGTAGTGGTTTCTGTCGTGTGCATTACGGGCAATCATTTCGCCTAAGAAACCTGCCAGAAATAGTTGTATACCAATGATGAGTAAGGCCAGCGCAATGTAAAACGAAGGTTTGTCTACAATATCTCTGCCGGGCAGGTTGTACGTTATTACACGTATTTTTTCAACTACTAAGTAAATAGTGAAAAAGAAACCGCTCAGGAAAGAAAGAGTGCCTAACACACCAAAAAAGTGCATGGGTCTTTTGCCGAATTTGGATACAAAAAATATGGTGAGTAAATCCAGAAATCCGTTTACAAAACGTTCAATACCAAACTTGGAGGTTCCGTATTTACGCGCCCTATGCTCAACGGCCTTTTCGGTGATTTTTTTGAAACCGGCCCACTTGGCTATTACGGGAATGTAACGGTGCATTTCACCGTATACCTCAATACCTTTGATAACGTCTTTTTTGTAGGCTTTTAATCCGCAGTTAAAATCGTGGAGGTAAATACCCGACATTTTACGTGTAGCCCAGTTGAATAGTTTGGTGGGTATGGTTTTGGTGATGGGGTCATAACGCTTCCTTTTCCAGCCAGAAACCAAATCCCAGCCTTCTTCTGTTATCATGCGGTACAGGTCCGGGATTTCATCGGGACTATCCTGCAAGTCAGCATCCATAGTAATGACTACGTTGCCTTGTGCAGCATCAAAGCCCACATTCAGGGCCGGTGATTTGCCATAGTTACGTCTGAATTTTATTCCTTTAATATTCGGATTAGCATCGGTAATGGACTCCACAATATTCCATGAATTATCATTGCTGCCATCGTCAATTAATATCACCTCGTAGGTAAATGAATGTTTTTTCATTACCTCATCAATCCACCCGCACAATTCAGGCAGCGATTCTTCTTCGTTGTATAAAGGTATAACTACCGAAATATCCATTTTTTAAAACCCCGCTTCTTGTTCTTTTTTCATCACTGCTGCAATAATCAATGCAGGAACCAAACTCATTAATGCCGACATAAACACACCCATAATGGTAATAATCCCAGGTTGCATCATCTTGCTCATCATACTTATGCTTAGTTCAATTTGTTCATCACTTTGTCCTTGTTCACGCATTTTGTCCTCTATTTCTGTTACCATATTTTGCAAAATATCGGTAGCACCGAATTTTAGAAAAACATACGTAAAGAAGCCGGAAATTATTGATGAAAAAAGTACTGTGAGCATTGCCACTCCAAGAGCTCTCCCAAAGGAAATATATCCATTCTGAAGTTCATCACGTTGTTCTTTCACGCACATAATCAAACCACCGATGATGATGGCAAAGCCTAAAATCATTTGAAAAGGATTTTTTGAATCCATTTTACCTGTGGTAAAGTAGAATACGAGTGTTACAATAATACCGGCAAATCCCATGATGGCTCCCCATTTCATGGCGGTACGGTTCATCGGAGCGTTTACGAGAGGTTGTTGATCAATAGTCATAGTATTTTAATTTGAATTTATTTGAATAGAGGATTGAAAACTGTTTTTAAAGGAATAAACTGCATCCAGTACTGCTACCTGCTCAGCTGGAATACTATCTACTTTCATCAGTTCAGCAATTTCTTCTTCACCACTTGTTTCACTGTCGGCAAAAAAGATAAGCATGGGTATAAATAAATCGGCAATTTCTGAATCTTCTTTTACATCGTTCCAGGTAGCAATCATCTCATCTAAATCCGCTTCCAGTAAATGCTGGTTGGTAATAATGGATTCGTAAATGTGGTGCTCGTCCTGAAACTCATCATCATCTGCCAGCAAAAACTCGGTGAGAAAATCATGCAGACTTATCTCCACTTCATCTTCCATTGACTCATTCAGGTAAAGCAACAGGCTCAGTAATTCCGTGCCACGGGTGATGGTTTTTTCTTCGATATCACTCCATTCGGCAGATTCAAGGTAATCTTCGTCCATGGTTTCTACCTCGGCAGCCAGAAAGTTAACCATCAGTAAGTCAAAACAGAATTCTTTCAGCACCACAAGCTGTTCGTTGGCGGAGATAATCTCATCAACGGCTTTTACTTTATCCAGAAAAGGGTGTTCGCTTTGTAAAACCTTGTCAATAGAAATAATAACACCGGCTGCGTCAATAGACGGTTGGCCTCGTTTTACAAGTGCTCCGGCATACGTATCAATAAGTGTACGCATGGCATTTAAAACGGGTAGGTGTAGGTGTACTGGAGGATGTTGTGTCATGCGGTTAGTATCATTAGTTTTCCTTTGTTGCATACAGCCACAGCTTTTCCTTTAAGGGGTTTATGCAACAGGGATGAATTATTGGATTTGGATTGGTTAATGGCAGGGGTGAAGTTCCATTCGGCTTCTGTGTCAAACAGCGTGAATTCAGCTTTTTCTTTTTCAGCTATTACAGGAACATCCATGTTTAATACTTTGCGTGCACCTTCGCTTAGTTTCTGTACTACCAGTTCGGTAGAAAGCTCTTTGCTCAGGTAGGTAATGAGGGCCGCAAAACAAGTTTGCAAACCAATGGCCCCATACCGGGCATATTCAAATTCTACCTGTTTACTCTCTGTATCCTGCGGCTGGTGGTCGCTGCAAATGGCGTCAATGGTGCCGTCAGTCAATCCCTTAATTAAGGCCTTGCGGTCACTTGCATTACGAAGAGGCGGAGTAACTTTTAAGTTGGTATCGTATGAGCTGATATCGGCATCAGTAAACAGTAAATTGTTTACTGAAACGTCACAGGTAATGTTCAGTTTTTCCTTTTTGGCTTTGCGAATAAGGTCAACTCCTGTGGCAGTACTCACTTTAGCAATGTGTAATCTGCCTCCGGTGTAGCGCAGCAGTTCTATATCGCGGGCAATGGCCACATCTTCGGCAATGGAAGGAATGCCTTTCAAACCAAGCAGGGTGGTATTTACGCTTTCATTTACCTGAGCTGAGTTGGTAATGCCGCTATCCTGCGGGCGGGAAATAACCACTCCGCCAAAACCTTTAGTGTATTGCAGCACACGCAGCATAAAGCCGGCATTCTGTATATAATGCTCTCCGTTGCTGAAAGCTATTGCACCTGAGTTGTTCATGTCGAACACTTCGGCCATTTGTTCACCTTCCAGATGGAGGCTGATGGCTCCAATGGGTAATACCTGTACAAGTTCATTTCTGCTTTTGGCTATCTGGTACTCCACTTCACTTTTGCTGTGGGTTACCGGATGAGTAGCAGGGGATGTTGCTACAGTGGTGTATCCACCAAAGGCTGCTGCAGCGCATCCGCTATTAATATCTTCTTTATGTTCAGTTCCTGGGTCGTGAAAGCAGGCGTGTAAATCCATCCATCCGGGGGAGATGCATAAGCCCTTAGCTTGTATGACATCGGCCCCTTTGGGAGCAGTAATTCGTTTGGAGCTTATCTGGATAAAATAGCCGTCTTCAATGACTAAATCGCAAATTTTGCCATGTAGTGGCGAGCCGGGTTGTAGTATTTTAGCTTCTGATATCAGGAGCTTCATGGGCGGTAGAATTTTAACAAAAGTATCTCTATTAGCAGAAAAACCAAAGCCAGTGCAATACAAAGTTTCCAGAGCCGGCTTCCGCGTTCCTGTTCACCCAGCAAAGTACTTATTGATTTGCCATCGGAACTGAGCAGATTAAAACGCAGGGAAGGGTTAAGCTCGCGTATGTCATCAGGAGTTAAAAACGTCATTCCTGATTCTTGTCGGTTATAGTTCATGGCCAGGTAATACGGGTTAACTGAACTGCCTTTCAGCAGGTAATTGCCGGCTTCTTTCAACTGTTCATTAAAGTAAAGTTGTGTTTGCGCACCATTACTCTCAGCAGGTAAAATACTGTTGTTTTGTCGCAGCTCCAGTGTAAGTGTTTTTTCTTTTCCGGTAGGCTGAACGGGTAAGTTGGCCAATGCGTCTTTATTCAGGGTATAATACAAACGTGCCGGAACCTCACTCAGGTAAGCCGTTTTAAGCATAAGCGGAACAAACAAAGCGTGCTCGGGCAGGTTGCTCCATTTGTTGTCGAACGGCACGGCTGATACATAAATTTTTCCTTTGCCTCTTTTGTACACACTCCAAATAGCGTCATCATTGCGCAGGGAGAGCACTTTTTCCACTCCGCGTGAAGTGTTATCGTTCAGATTATAATATTTCAGAATTTTAGGCAGGTCAGGATTCTTGGGCGTTTTCTCAAATACATCAGCCAGTACCTGCGATTGGAGATTAATGCGTTCTATGGCTTCATTGCTGTTTACTATGGTGTTGCTGCTGTTAATTCCCCATGATTTGAGCCATTCACTATGAGAACTAACGGCCGCTGCCACATCTGCTGAAGGCGGTATGAGTAAGACGCTGCCACCGTTATTTACCAAACGGGTAAGTTCCATTTGCATGCCGCTGCTCAGGTTGCTTACCCCGTCAAGCACCACCAGTTGGTTAATATTAAAGGCGGAGTAATCAATTTGTTTTTCACTTACCGCAGTTACTTTACAGAAATTGTCGGAAGCAAAAACAGCATGGATGTATGGGTTGGGTTGATTACCGTATACCTGCAATATGTTCACCTCTTTTTTTACATAAAAGCTCAGAAACAGTTTATCATCAAAGGTGATGGGATTATCAGTAACAGCAACTTCTGCGGCAAAACTTCCGCTACTGTTGAGTGTAAAGCCAAGTGTAACATCAGTATAAGAATTGCCCTGAATTTCAAAGCCTCCGAGTGCTTTTTGTTGCTCGTTAATTTTTAGTATTACGGAATTATTCTTGATGGTGTTTTCCCCTGCGTTGCGCAGTCGTACCAACAGTTTTGCAGGTTGATTCAATTGAATGTAAGGAGAAGCAAACCAGCAGGAGTCAACATAAATATTGCTGAGTAAAGCAGGGGAAAGGGGAATAAGGTTCAATCGGGTAGTTGTATCTGTGTTCCATTCTCCGGCATTGGTTTGTGCCGATTGAAAATCACTGATAAGATACAGATTGCGTTGTGCATCACCGGCTTTCGACAAGGCTTGCTGTTGCCTCACCAAAACATCACTCAGTTGGCGCGAAGCAAAAGTGGGCTTTACCTCGTCAATCAGTTGAATAAAATCATTGCGGGTAACTAAACGTTGGTGCCTGGCTTCAAA
>DATGWX010000313.1:0-2352 GCA_035299275.1 Bacteroidia bacterium | reverse complement strand
TTTACGATATTCCCTACCCCGATGAGCAGTTTGATGTAGTGATTTGTTTGGGTGTATTGCAACACACTCCTGACCCCGATAAGTCAATTGAATGTTTGTACAGAAAAGTAAAACCCGGAGGACAACTGGTAATTGACCATTACTCCTATTCACTTGCCCGCTTTACCAAAGCCTCTACTTTAATTCGGTATATATTGAAGGAAATGCCCAAAGAGAAATCAAAAAAAATTACCAATAATCTGGTTAACTTTTTCTTTCCGTTACATTGGGCCTGCCGGAAATTTTATCCTGCTCAGGCTGTTTTGAGCCGCATATCTCCCTGCCTGTTTTATTACAAGGACTTCCCTTTCCTCACCAAGGAACAACATTTTGACCTAACACAACTGGATACCTACGACCACCTCACAGATTATTATAAACACCTGCGCACCCAGGGACAACTGCGGAGCCTGTTGGAAAAGCTTGGAGCTGTGAGCATTGAAACTTTCAGAGGAGGCATTGGTGTAGAGGCACGTTGCCTCAAACCTACGAAAACAAATTAGTCATGTCTGCCATGTCTGCCACCATAGTATATTTTGTAACCGGTAGTGTGAATAAAGACGGCAGCTACTACTTCCCCCCTTTCATGCGCAGCCAGATTGAGGCGATGGAAAAAGAATACCATAAGGTGGAAGTGGCGATACTGCTCAACAACAGTTCACCCTTAGCTGTGATGCAGAATATCCGTGAGTGGAAGAAAAAAATAAAAGCCATGGGAAACTGCATTTTACATGCACAATACGGTTCAGTAACTGCACTCACTGCTGCATTAAGCAAAGGTAATAACCCGCTCGTCATTTCCTTTTGCGGAGACGATATGCTGGGTACCAAACAAACAGGATGGAAATGGGCCATCCGCAGCCGCTTGATGGTAGCAATAAGCCACCTGAGTACTTTATGGGCCGACCACCTTATTGCAAAAAGTAAAAACATATACGACCGCATGTTTTCCTTTCAGCAAAAAATGTGTGACATTATACCTAACGGGGTAAATTTAGATACATTTATACCCGTTGCACAAAACGAGGCAAGGAGACAACTTAACTGGTCTGCAAATGATTTTATTGTATTGTTCAATCCCAGCTCAGGAAACAATGCGTATGTTAAAAACAAACCACTGGCAGATGAAGCCATTACCTTGCTTCAACAACAACTGCCTCAAACTAAGTTGACATTGATTGAAAATAAAACATACACTGAAATTAACCTGATGATGCATGCAGCCGATGCTTTATTGGTAACTTCTTTGCATGAAGGTTCACCCAACATAGTAAAAGAAGCCATGGCCTGCAACCTGCCCGTTGTAACTGTTAATTGCGGTGATGTAAGAGAAAGGCTGAATAAAGTGAGTAACTCTTACGTAACAACAGACTACAGCGCTACTGAACTGGCAACGGCTTTATTACAAGTACACCATAAAGGGCAACGCTCCGATGGCAGAGAACAGCTGCTCACACAGCAAATAGACAATGCGGCTGTTATTCAAAAAATAAAAAATATTTACAACCGATTATCCTAATATTACGCATATGGAAAGCAAAGAAGAATCACGCAAAAGACTCCTTGAACTGAACAAAAAACAGGCAGAATTTTATGATGACAACATATACACTCACCGGGAGAAAGAAAACCTGCTGGTTCGTTTGTGGGGAGATACACGTGACAAATTTCACCACTTCAGAACAGACATAGGCATCATGCAAACCAGTGATGATTTGCATGAACTGTGGTTGGGCGATTTGTCAGACAAGAAAGTACTCGACCTGGGTGTAGGTGGCGGAAATGCCCTGTCTGTAAGCATTGCCAGCCGCTGCAAAGAGTACCATGCCATTGATTTGAGTGAGAAACTGGCCAAGCAATTTCAGGAAGTGTTGAATAAAAAAGGTCTGCAAAGTGCCCACTCCTACAAAGCCGATTTTTTATCCGATGAGTTTAGCCAAAAAGATTTTGATCTCATTTATGCTTTAGGCGTAGCGCACCACTTTGAAGATTTTGATCTCTTTCTGGAAACTGCACAGAACAAATTGAAAAAGGGCGGAAAAATGATAACCTACGATCCGTTAAATACCTTCTTCATTTCAAAACTGATACGCGCCATGTTCCGTCCGTTCCAGAATGATGCCGCCTGGGAGTGGCCATTTGAGAAAAGCAACTTCACGCTGATACAGAAACGCTTTGAAATAGAGGGTGTACAAGGCACGTATGGCAGGTCGAAATGGGCCTTCCCTTTACTATTCATTAATAAAAAATGGGCAGTAAAACGTGGCATCAAGGCCCACCAAAAAGATTTACAGGAAAGCAACAAGGTAGGAG
>DATGWX010000312.1:0-14723 GCA_035299275.1 Bacteroidia bacterium | reverse complement strand
ACGTATGGAGGAGCTCAACAAAAAAGAATTGGACGCCTTGCGCGGACAAACCCTGAGTGACCAGTTAAAATTGTTGCCGGGGGTCACTACATTTTCAACCGGGCCTTCCATCAGCAAGCCCGTTATTCGCGGTTTACACAGTCAGCGTATTTTAACGGTAAATAGTGGGGTGCGTCAGGAAGGGCAACAGTGGGGTGGTGAACACGGGCCGGAGATTGATCCTTTTATGCCCGGTAAAGTACAGGTAATTAAAGGAGCGAGTTCAGTTGAATACGGTCCTGAAGCTATCGGAGGTGTGGTGCGAATTGAACCACGTGAATTTCGTTCAGCAGAAGGAATAGGATGTGAGTTGATGGGAAATTATTTTTCCAACAATAAACAAAGTGCAGGCTCAATGGTATTGGACGGACACCACCATAAGTGCATGCAACATGTAAGTTGGTGGGTGCAGGGTAGCCTGCGTAAAGCAGGAGATTCAAGAACTCCGGAGTACGTGATGTCGAATACAGGTTTCAGGGAATACGATGGTGCTGCTTCAGCAGAATGGCGGAATACCAATAGTAGTGTTCAGGTATATTACAGTCGCTTTGCTACTACGTTGGGCATTTTGCGTGGGTCGCACATAGGCAATAAAGAAGATTTACTGAGGGCGATTACTGCAGAAGAACCATTTTACACCAAACCCTTCACGTTTCACATTGGTAATCCGAAGCAGGAAGTGCTGCACGAAATAGGCAGCATTAAGCTGATGCATAACCTGAAAAAAATAGGGCGCGTATCCTTACAATTGGCTCAACAGGTGAACGACCGCAAAGAATACGATGCACATTACATCTACAGCGACTCCTTGCGCGCATTGCAACGCCCGGGTTATGAGTTAACACTTACCACGCAAACAGCAGAGTTAAAGTTGGAGCATAAACGCCTGCGCAATATTACAGGCAAAACAGGTTTCAGTTACATGAATCAAGGGAACTACGCATCAGGTGAACGTTTTCTCATTCCGAATTTTATTGCCCGAACTGCAGGAGTTTATGTCATAGAAAAATGGAGCAAATCACGCTGGCAAGTGGAGGGTGGTTTGCGTTACGACTGGCGTTGGATGGAGGTGTATCAAAACATCAATAAGGTGATTTTACAAACACCTCATGCCTGGCAAAATCTTACAGTAGTGTTAGGTGGTGAATACCATATTTCAGAATATGTGAAAGCCGATATGAACATGGCCTCGGCCTGGCGACCACCGGCTGTGAATGAATTATACAGTAACGGATTGCATGGAGGTACAGCAACGTATGAAACAGGTAACATGAATTTGAAACCTGAAAAATCATGGAACACAGATGCAGGTATTCAGATAACCCGGGAACGGTGGAACCTGAGGGCAGGCGTGTACAGCAATTATATTTCCAACTTTATTTATCAGCAACCCGATACGCAGGTTACGGTTACCATCAGAGGAAGTTTCCCTACCTGGCGCTACACACAAACCAACGCGCGATTAAGTGGAGCAGAATTAAGTGGTACTTATGCTCCGCACAAAAATTGGCAGCTCACTGGCGGCATAACTTACCTGTATGCGCAAAATGAAAGTGCAAACAAGCCGCTTATTTTGATGCCAGCTAACAGAGGAAATGTGCGGGTAAGTTACCTTCTTCCGGTGTTATGGAAACGAATTAAAGAAAGTCAGCTGGAATGGCAAATAGTAGTGGTAGCCAAACAAAATCGTGTATCTAAAGGAGAAGACTACATGACTGCACCTGATGGGTATGCACTACATTCGTTCGTCTGGCGAACGACATTCTTAGCCGGTAAGCAGGAGATTAATTTCAAAATAGCCGCACACAATATTTTGAATACTTCTTACCGGGATTACTTAAGCCGGTTCAGGTATTACACGAATGAGCCCGGTAGAAACATTGTGTTAAGTGTGCAAATTCCTTTTACTATTTATCAACCTCAAAACAAAAAATAACATGAATCACATTCTAAAATCAACACGCATATTTTTTTCAGTAATTGTTATCAGCGGTTTTTTCTATTCCTGTAAAGACAAGGATAAAGACCCCTCTAATCCTGCACCCATCAATCCGCAGGAGTTAATCACAACAGTAAGGTTAATCTTAACAGATACATCAGATTCCAACAATACATTTACTGTGCAATGGAAAGACGCAGATGGCCCGGGAGCTTTGGCCCCGGTTATTGATACGTTGTTGCTTGATACGTCAAAAACATATACTGCAGTTGTATCTGTATTGGATGAAACCCAATCACCCGTTGATGATATTACAAAAGAGATAAAAGAAGAGGCGGAGTCACATCAGTTTTTTTACACGCTAAGCAGTAATCTCACCGGAAGGGTTTCAATAACCCGTACAGACAAAGATTTAAATAATTTGCCTGTAGGGTTGGAGTTACAGCTAAGCACTACTGCAGGTACTTCAGTACAGGGTACATTGAATGTGGTATTAAGTCATTACGATGGTGTACCAAAAACAGTCAGCCCTTCTGCTGAGTCAGATATTGATATAACTTTTCCGGTGAAGTTGAAGTAGATGTTTTTACTTCAGTAGAAATTGTTCTGATACGCGGATATCCTCATACAGTTTTCTGTCTTCATTGATAAAGGAAACATGTTTTCTGTAATTCAGAACAAGTTCTTCGAGGTATGGAGAAGTTTTCATGGGCCTGCGGAATTCCAATGCCTGCGTAGCATTCAGCAATTCAATAGCGAGAATGGTACGCAGGTTATTCACCACACGTAAGCATTTAGTAGCTGCATTGGCACCCATGCTCACATGATCTTCTTGTCCGTTGCTGCTTACTATGCTGTCAACAGAAGCGGGGGAGCACAGTTGTTTATTCTGGCTAACTATGGAGGCAGCTGTGTATTGCGGAATCATCAGTCCGGAATGTAAGCCCGGGTTAGGGGTTAAGAACGCAGGCAGTTGGCGCTGACCCGAAATTAACTGATATGTTCTGCGCTCTGAAATGCTACCGAGTTCAGCTAAAGCAATAGCTAAAAAGTCGAGCGTAATAGCTAACGGTTGTCCGTGAAAGTTGCCGCCTGATAAAATTAAATCTTCATCAGGGAATACATTCGGATTATCGGTAACACTATTAATTTCCGTTTCAAAAACGGAGTTTACATAACTGATAGCATCCTTACTTGCACCGTGTACCTGCGGGATGCAACGGAAAGCATACGGGTCTTGCACAGCAGTTTTGGGTTGTGCAATGATTTCACTTCCTGCAAGTAATTCTTTGATGCGTTTGGCGGTTGCTATTTGTCCGTTGTGCGCGCGAATGCGGTGCAGGGCCTCATGAAAAGGATCTATTCTTCCGTCAAAAGCATCAATGGAAAGTGCGGCTATTTCATCAGCCTTATTGCTGAGTTTTTTTGCTTCGAGTAAACACCACACGCCATAAGCAGACATAAATTGAGTGCCGTTGATAAGTGCCAAACCTTCTTTGGCCCGCAGTTGAACAGGGCTAAGTCCGGCAGATGTTAATGCCTTACTTGCAGTTGTTTTTTCACCGTTGTACCATACCTCTCCTTCGCCAATAAGTGGTAAACACAAATGAGCCAAAGGAGCCAAATCACCTGAAGCACCTAGTGAACCTTGTTCGTAAACTACCGGTAATATACTGTGGTTATAGAACTGTGTTAGTAATTCTACTGTTGCCGTTTGCACGCCTGAATGGCCATACGATAAGGATTGTATTTTGAGCAGCAGCATAATTTTTACAATGTGCTGAGGTACTTCTTGCCCGGTTCCGCAGGCATGTGAGCGTAAAAGATTTTCCTGCAGGGTAGAAAGTTTTTCATTCGAAATGCCCGTATTACACAAAGCCCCGAATCCGGTATTCACTCCGTAAATAGGGTCGGTTGCTTTTTCAATTTTTTGCTGCAGGTAGTGGTGGCATTTTTCAATGCGCTGTGTTGCTGCTGCAGATAATTTTATGGATGTATTTTGCTCCAGTAAATGCGCTATGTTGTCTATGGTAAGCGAATGGTCAATTTCAAATGTGCTCATAAATGTGGTTATTGTTTGTGGCCCCGGTGCAAACTACCCTTTGAGTTTCTCGATGATGGTTTCCAATGTGAGTGATTCCTGTGTACCGCTGTTCAGGTCTTTGAATGAGAGTATTCCGCTGCTGCGTTCATTTCCGCCAATCATTATGGCAAAAGGAATTTTTAATGCATTCGCATAATCCAGTTGTTTACCAATTTTTTTCAGATCAGGATATACTTCAGCAGGTATGCCCGCCTGGCGTACTTTATTCAGTGCTTCTGTTGCATACAGTTGAGACGCTTCATCAAAACAACAGAAAACTACTTTAGTGTGTGTGGGCTGGTTGACTTCCTCTGGATAACGTTTCAGTTCTTCAAGAATATCGTAAATGCGGTCGAGGCCAAAAGAAATACCCACTCCCGATACACCTTGCAAACCAAATACACCCGTGAGGTTATCGTAACGACCACCACCACCTATGCTGCTTTTGAGTGTGCCTTCATTGGCCACTACTTCTACAATGCAACCGGTGTAATAGGAGAGGCCCCTTGCCAACAGCGGGTCAATCATTACCTGTGCCTGCCATTCCTGCGGAATCATGTTATATACTTTGGCTAATTCTTCAATACCTTTTAAGCCAAAATCGATGTTGTATTTTTCAAAGTCATTGCCCAAATCCTGCAATGCACCTAGAACAATTGGATTGTGGTAAGGGTTAGGAAACTCATCTGTTCGTATGGAGAATATTTTTTCAGAAGCAGTGAGCGCCTGAATAGCAAAACCAGCGGCATGTAATTCTTCCATCACCTTATCGTACCCTATTTTATCCAGCTTATCAATGATGGTAGCAAACTCGATGAAGCGGGAGCGTTCACCGTGTAAAGCAGCCATACCTTCTAAAATTTTGCGGTTGTTTAAGCGCACCACAACATCCAGTCCCAGTTTTTTAAATGCTTCCAGGTAAATCAGAATCAGATCGGCTTCGTTGAGTAAAGAGTCGCTGCCCACCACATCGGCATCACATTGCCAAAACTCCCGGTAGCGACCTTTCTGTGGCCTATCAGCCCGCCACACGGGTTGCATCTGGTAACGTTTGAAAGGTAACGTAATGTCATTGCGGTTCATCACTACATACCGCGCAAACGGAACGGTGAGGTCGTATCGGAGACCTTTTTCAGTAACCATACTTGTTCTGAAATCGAAGTTGCCCAATGTCGCCTCAGGGTTATCTTCTTTAATCCTTTTAAATGCATCACCAGAATTCAGAATACGAAACAGCAATTTATCCCCTTCCTCCCCATACTTACCCTCCAGTGAACTTAAGTTCTCCATTGCAGGCGTTTCCAGCGGCATGTAGCCGTGGGTGCGAAATACCTGTTCAAGGGTGTTGAGTATGTGTTTCCTTTTCTGCACCTGAACCGGGCCAAAGTCTCTTGTTCCACTGGGGATGCTGGGTTTTTGTACTGCCATAACGGGCCAAAATTACTTAATTTTACCCGAAGCTATTCCCCCAATGCAAAGAAAGTTTTATAATTGAGGCTATGAACGACAAAGCTCTTCAGTCAAGCGAATACAGGTTGTCTGCATTCTCAGGCCGTTTGTCATTGCTGGCTGTGCTGGCCATTGCGACTTTGTACTATGTAAGATATAACTCCTTACGCTCCTGGATGGTGAAGGCTCCCATCACCTGGGATCAAGGCGAATATTATGCTTACCTACCCACATTTTTAATATATGGAGATGCGGATTTGGCTATAGTAAAGCAGGATAAAGCGCTGTATGGCGAGAGGTTCAAGCATTTTATTTCAGCCAGGGGTAAACCTGTTTTTCGCATGACCATGGGTGTGGCGCTGATGAATGTTCCGTTCTTTTTAGTCGGACATACATGGGCCCTGAACACTGATTTTCCGGCAGATGGATATAGTCCGCCTTATTATAAGATGATGTGGCTGAGCGGTATTTTTTACAGCCTGCTGGGATTGCTGCTGTTAAGAAAACTATTGCTGCCACATTTTAACGATAGGGTTGTGGCTCTCACACTGATTACTGTTGGTGCTGCCACTAACCTGATGAATTACGCCACGTACGATGCGCTGATGTCGCACGCCATTAGTTTTTTTCTGGTGTTGCTGTTTATGCATATTACTGTAGCCTTTCATAAGAAAGAATCTGTTTTGAATATGCTGTCTTTGGGGTTAGTGTGGGGAATGATAACACTTATCCGCCCCACTAATTTCCTGATACTTTTTTTCTTTGTGTTGTATGACGTACAATCGTTTTCAGCATTGGCAGGCAAAGTAAAAAGATTGCTTGGTTCGCCCCGGTTCGTACTGCCTTTCGGAGTTGCCGTATTACTGGTCTTTTTTCCTCAATTACTTTATTGGCACCGGCAAACAGGCAACTGGTTGTTTTATTCGTATGGCGAGAAAGGTTCGTTTTTCTTTTTGCGTCCACGCATTGCAGATGGCCTGTTCAGTTACCGCAAAGGTTGGCTGCTCTACACTCCTGTAATGATTCTGGCATTGGTGGGTATTCCGTTGTTGTACAAAACGTACAAACAGTTTTTCGCTTCGGTGGCTGTTACATTTATTTTAGTGGTATACGTCATGTTTAGTTTTTGGTGCTGGTGGTACGGTGGAAGTTTTGGCTGCAGACCCATTATAGAGTATTACGGGTTATTGGCTATTCCTATGGCAGCAGTATTTGCAGCTGTGTCATCAAAAAAAATACTTCAAAGTATGGTCGTGTTGTTTGTTGCGGGTTGTATCTGGTTAAACATAAAACAGCAGCAGTTGTATCGGAGAGGACTCATTCACTGGGATAGCATGTCGAAGACATTTTATTGGGATGTGATGTTGGGACGTTCTTTGGATACAGCGAAACTCGATGTGCCGGATTATGAACAAGGAGCGCTTACAGGCAAGGAATAAAGAAAATATGTTGAATCGAACACGCATAGAAAAAATAACTTACTCAGGTTGGGCCATGGCCATCATTACACTGGTTTACCTGATGGTGTTCTTTAATTTTTCTACATGGAAAAAGGAGGTAGTACTGGAGTGGGATGCCTGGGAGTATTACCTGTATTTGCCGGCCACGTTTGTGTACCACAATTATGATTTAGATTTTGCACGGGAGCAGTTGGAGTTTTTGGGGTCGGGCTTTAATTACAGTTACGTGGGGCCTTTGGGGAAGCCTGTTGTACGCATGAGCATGGGATTGGCTTTATTGGAAACTCCTTTTTTTCTGATGGGACATGCGGTGGCCAGCTTAACAGGATATGAGGCCAATGGATTTTCAGCCCCGTATTACTTTTTTCTGTTATTGGGTACGTTAATTTATGCATTCATCGGCAATTGGTATTTACGTAAAATTCTTCGTTTGTATTTTACCGATACTGTAACATCGATTTGCCTGCTTTTGGTCAACTGGGGTACTAATCTTTTTTACTTCGTTACCTCAGAAGCATTGGTTACGCACGTGCCCAGTTATATGCTTTTTGCCTTATTTTTATACGGTACCATTCAATGGCATAAATCTCCCGGTGTTAAAAATAGTTTCGCTTTGGGTGTGCTGTTCGGATTCATTTCGCTTATTCGTCCAACCAATTCAGTAGTGGCCTTGATTTTTATTTTATGGGGGGTAACGAATGTGAGCGAGCTTGTTCAACGTATGAATCTGTTTTTGAAAACTACCAGATTATTGTTACTTCTGTTGACAGGCATTGTTTTGGTATGGTTTCCTCAGTTGCTGTACTGGAAAGTTCAAACAGGGCAATGGTATTACTACACGTATGGTTTCCTCGGGAAATTTTATTTTAATCAGCCGCATTTATGGGACGCACTATTCAGTTACCGCAAAGGCTGGTTGTTGTATACTCCGGTAATGTTATTGGCATTAGCCGGTATGTTCTTTTTGCGCAGGCAGCTGAAAGATGCTTGGTTTGTGGTTATACTATTTGTGCCGGTTAACTTCTACATTGTTTCCAGTTTTTGGTGTTGGTGGTACGGAGCAGGATTTGGTTTGCGTCCCATGATTGACAGTTATCCGTTAATGGCTTTGCTACTGGGCGCCACATTAACAAAACTTGCCGACTATAAGAAGTTAAAGAAAACAACATTTTCCTTACTGGTAGTTTTAGTTGTTGTCAATCAGATACAGGCCTATCAATCACGTAAAAATATTCTTCATTTTGATTCTGTTACGCGGGAGTATTACTGGGCCATGTTTTTGCGCATCAGGAATGATGCATCCAAAGCGCACCTCTTACAGGCACCAGATTACCACAAAGCACTAAAGGGGGAGGAAGATTATTAATAGCGTTATTGCAACACCACATCAACCAAGCTACTCTCGAATTCTCTAAATACGTTTTTAAGGTTGCTGTTTCCATCGGTGCCGTAGTTAATCAGAAAGCACATGATTGTGTTGTTCTTTTTAAAGTAGAACAAATCGCAGCTATAGCCCAAATCACGACCGGTATGGCCAATGCCTGTATTGCCGGGTCCTTTTTCTCCAAAGTCTTCCAGACAACCTTGTCCGTAGCCGCGGTTCTCATCGTAACCACTCATAGTGGTCATTTCAATAAGTGTGGCAGGTTGTAAAATGGTTTTCTTCACCAACAGTGCATCAAGAAAAGTATAGAGGTCAAATACATTGGAGTGTAAGCCGCCATATCCGTTGCCGCTGCCGGTAATGTAATTGGATACATTCACAATACTTCCGTTGTTGTACAAGTCAAAATAGCCTTGTGCAGTATTGGAAGGCAATGGGTCGTGGTAGTGGTAGAAGGTGTTGCGTAAGCCTAAAGGAGTTAGTATTTTTTCATGCAACAACTGGCTGTGTTTTCTGCCGGTGGCATACTCAATGACCATGCTCACCAATAAAGTATTGGTGTTGCTGTATTTGTACTGAGAGCCGCAGGGAAACACAGCGTCTTTATTGTACACAAACTCAAGTAACTCATCCGGTGTCCAGTTTTTATTGGGGTTATTCAGTACTGCCAGATAAAAGCCATCATCCTTGATCACATCGTATATACCGCTGCTGTGGTTGAGCAGTTGCCGCAAAGTGGCCTCCTTCGCATTTTTAATTTTGTTGAGGTATTTGCCGGGTATCCACTTACTGATTTTTTCGTCCAGTTGTAAGGCTCCTTCTTCTACCAGTTTCATGGTAAGTGTGCCCACAAAAAGCTTGGTGATACTGGCTGCTTTGGATACATGACAGGGCTCAAAGTTGATGTTTTTACCAATATCGGCCTTGCCCGCACTGCCTACCCAGGTGCCGTTATCATCATGTACCAGCATTGCCATGCCGGGTAATCCTTTCTTTACATATGTGCTCATCAGGTAGGTCAATGCAGCAGCTTTTGGGTGGCTGTTACTGCTATCAGCCGGGTTGTCATAACATTGTACGGTATGTTTTACACTATCAGTTTGGCAGCAAAACAACAGTGTGGTTAAAACAACGAGAAGTAAATATTTGAATGGAATCATTTTTCACCTCCTGCTTTACGTTTCATTTTTAATGAGGTGCAGTAACCTATATGCAAAGCCGTGTTAGGTAACATAGGGACATAATTTTTAACAAACGGAGCCTGCAACCAAAACTGGTAGCGCACAAAAACACCATTTTGTACAGCATGAGTAGCGGAGTTGCGGCACATGGTGCAGGATGCACTTGAGGTGTTTTTTTTGAGAGGAATAAACAACCCGATATGTGTGCTCACCATTACTTGCGGGCGACCAAAATTCCTTTTCTTTTCATATTCTCCGCTACTGTTCAGTTTAAACTGTTCCAAATCACTGATGGCATGTAAGTATCCCAAACCTGCACCGGCCTCAGGTTGTAGCCATTTAAAACGAGTGTAGCGGTACTGCAGTTCAGTGTACAGTTGAATGCCGTGTTGTGAATAGCGGTGGTAATAGTAACCTAAAGTAGCAGTTTGTTGCAGCAAATGCCTATTCTTCTCCTGCCACAAATAGGATGTGCCTATGCTAATGCCCGGATGAACAGGAGACTCCGTTATGCCCAGTTTCATGCCCACGGGTAATGTGGTTTGGTTGTTAAAAATGCTAATGGATACGGGTAAAATACGGTAGGCTGTACTGTCCTGACTATAGGCCGAAAGTCGGATGGCGAGGAATAAAAAAAGCAGCAGTTTTTTTCGCATGGGCTAATATAGCTTTAAAATTCCATCAGAAGTAATTGTGCACGCATGAGGGATAAAACATCGTGTTTATTTTGGAGGCAAAACTTTATCTTGCCACAAAGTTTACTCAATTGGCTAAAAAATCCAACCCTTCTTCTTCTTTGTCAGAAACCATACTTGATATTTTTATTAAGAATGGTAAAAAAGAATTTAATGCAAAGCAGGTAGCATCTGTTTTGGGTATGCGCGATGAAAAAGGACGCATTCTTATAGATAAGGCACTAAATAAATTAGTAGGCATTGGAAAAATTAAACTGATTGGTCCGGGCAGGTACAAGTTAATTTCGTTTGATCGTTTTGTGGAAGGTGTATTGGATGTCAATTCACGAGGTTCCGCTTACCTGATACAGGAAGGCGAAGATAACGATGTGTTCATTGCTCCGGCAGATTTAAACCGGGCCTTACATAAGGATAAAGTACGGGTTTGTCTTTTTGCTGCCCGCAAAGACGGTCGCTCAGCGGGTGAAGTAGTGGAAATTCTGGAACGTGCCCGCACCGAGTTTGTGGGTGTGGTGGAACGTAAAGCAGGCTTTGCTTTTTTGGTCCCTGACGACAGACACATGCACGTGGATTTGTACATTCCCAATGAAAAACTGAACGGGGTTCAAAATGGGTATAAGGCCATTGCCCGTATTACAGATTGGCCCGAAGATTTCAATAATCCATTCGGTGAAATTATTCAGGTATTAGGCAAACCGGGTAACAACGAGGTAGAGATGAATGCCATCATTGCTGAGTTTGGTTTCCCTTTGAAATTTCCTGAACAGGTGGAGCGTGAAGCAGAAAAAATTCCGGAGATTGTTCCTGAGGCAGAAATTAAGAACAGAAAAGATTTCAGGAATGTACTTACGTTTACCATAGACCCCGAAGATGCAAAAGATTTTGACGATGCCATTTCCGTTAAGCCAATGGAAAACGGTTTGTGGGAAATAGGCGTACACATTGCAGATGTGAGTCATTATGTGAGGCCGGGAACACAATTGGATGATGAGGCTTACAACCGCGGAACCTCCATTTATCTGGTAGATAGAGTTGTTCCCATGCTGCCCGAGAAATTGTCAAACGGAGTATGTTCGCTGCGGCCCAAAGAAGATAAATTGTGCTTCTCAGCCGTGTTTGTGATAGATGAAAAGGCACACGTACACAGCGAGTGGTTTGGCAAAACCGTTATTCATTCCGACAGGCGTTTTGCGTATGAAGAGGTGCAGGAAATTCTGGAAAAGGGTAACGGAGAGTTTAGTGAAGAGCTGTTGCTGTTAAATCGTATTGCACATGTTTTCCGTAAGCAACGTTTCAAAGAAGGAGCCATATCGTTTGAAACACAAGAGGTGAAATTTAAACTGGATGAAAGTGGTCATCCAATAGGGGTATACACCAAAGTACGTAAAGATGCGCATAAACTTATTGAAGATTTTATGTTGCTGGCCAACCGCAAAGTAGCAGAACTGATGGGTAAACACAAACGTACCTGTGTGTACCGCGTGCATGAGGCACCCAACATTGATAAGCTGAGTCAGTTTGGTTTAATTGCCGGGCGATTTGGCTACCGTATCAATGTGCAATCAGATAAATCCATTGCTAAATCACTCAACAGTTTGCTGGATGAAGCCGAGGGCAAACCCGAACAAAATCTTTTGCAACAGATGGCCATCCGCACCATGGCGAAAGCATATTACTCCACAAAAAAAACAAGTCACTACGGTTTAGCGTTTGATTACTATTCTCACTTTACATCACCCATCAGACGTTACCCCGATTTAATGACCCACCGCGAGTTACAATCTTATCTGGAACATGGTCCGAATGCATCAGCTACAAAACTGGAAGCGAATTGTAAACACAGCAGTGATATGGAACAAAAGGCCGCAGAAGCGGAACGCGCTTCCATACGCTACAAGCAGGTGGAGTACCTGAACGATTCATTAGGACAGGTGTTTCCGGGTATTATTTCAGGAGTTACAGAGTGGGGCATTTATGTGGAGCTGGAAGACAACAAATGCGAAGGCATGATACGTTTATCCTCTTTGCAGGATGATTATTACGTATATGATGAGGCCAACATGATGGTGGTGGGTAAGAAGAAAAAAATCCGCTACCAGTTAGGCGATAAAGTAAAAGTAAAAGTACTCAAAACCGATTTGGTTAAACGCACCATCGATTTCCAATTGGTAAAATAATCCTTCTTAATGGAGCTATACAAAGAACTTCTCAGCACAGTTAATTCCTATATACAACAACAACCGTTTACCGGTCGGCCCGCACAACTGTATGATCCGATTAACTACATGATGCAACTGGGGGGCAAACGCGTTCGTCCAGTATTGACGCTCATGGGGTGTAAATTATTCGGTGGTGATACGGGAAAAGCCTTGCCAGTGGCTGTTGCAGTTGAGGTATTTCACAACTTCACTCTGGTGCATGATGATATTATGGACAAGGCGCCTATTCGCAGAGGTCAACCTACAGTACACATCAAGTGGAACCCCGATACTGCAATCCTGTCGGGCGATCTGATGATGATAAAAAGTATGGAAATGTTTCAGCACCTGGATGGTGAAACATTAAAACGTTGTCTGCCACTTTTTTTGACAACGGCAGCAGAAGTGTGCGAGGGACAACAAATCGACATGAATTTTGAAACCGCAGCTACGGTAAGTGTAGAAGAGTACCTGCACATGATTGAGCTGAAAACGGCTGTGTTGCTTGCGTGTTCTTTAAAATTGGGTGCTTATGTAGCTGGTAGCAACGAAGATGATGCCCGGCATTTGTACAATTTCGGTAAACACATTGGTATAGCGTTTCAGTTACAGGATGATATTCTGGATGCTTTTGGAGATACGGCTGAAGTGGGTAAACAAAAGGGGGGAGATATTATCGCCAATAAAAAAACCTACTTGCTGATTAAAGCATTGGAACAGGCGAAGGGTGAACAAAAAGCTACGCTGTATCACTGGCTCAATCAAAACGTATTTAATGAAGCAGAAAAAGTAACAGCAGTGTTGGATGTCTTTAATCAACTAGATGTAAAAGCGCAGGCAGAAGCAGAAATGAAAAATCATTTAGATTTGGCTCATCAACACCTCAACAGTGTTGGCGTTGCGGAAGAATCTAAAAATATTCTGGCAGCATTTGCCGGCATGTTACAGCAAAGAGTAGCGTAAATTATAAAATCAGGTAGTTATCCTGAATGGAGTCCGTTGATCTGGGCGATTATAATTTTACCAGTTTGCTTACTTGCGAATGTCCCTTATCAGAAGAGATAAACACGTGATAAATTCCTTTGGTAAGGTCAGAAACATCCACTTGGTTTCCGTCAGGATTTTCAACAGATAACACGGTCTGCCCATTCATGTTTACCACGGTTAGCTTTTGAACTTTTTCATCAGCAATAGTAGTGATGCTAAGATAATCAGCTACCGGATTTGGACTGATAGTGAAAGTAGCGGATGGTGTTACCTTATCAGTACTTAAAGTACCTTCTCTTCTCAAACGTAGTTGGCTCAGATAGGTTTGGTCGCTTCCCTTATGCCCCTCGAAATTCGAGTTGAATGCACCATAAAATATTACCTCATTTACACTAGCTGAAGGAGCAATCCAGTCAAAAGTCCATGTTCTGGAATCAACACCGTCAACACCACCACTTCTGTAAGTAGCATATTTATCATTACCTACCAATTTGGTGGCTACCGTATCAGTAATAATCATGGTGCCCAATAAATCTCCGTTAGGAGCTTGCGGGGAAATAGAAAAGCCGAAGCGGGTTCCGCCTTCCTCAGTATTGGTAGCAGTGATGGTATAACGCTGTCCGGGTACGAAACCCGTTGACGGAACATTGGATGTAATCCAACCTTCTACATTGAGCGGAGTACCACCGTGGCAGGCAGTACAGTTTTTTAAGCTGTCACCCGGTGATCCGGTATAGCCGGGTTCAGTCCCATCACGTTTGCCAAATGGAGTTGTATTGAATGATTCCAACACTATTACCACTCCGATAGCTATAAATAAACAAATGACCAATTTTCTCATGATGTCTTAATTAACGTAAAACAAATATATAGTTATTATTTTGAAACAGTGCAGGGTAAAAACAGAAAACCCCGCAATGCGGGGTTTTCAAAATATAAGTTTTTGAACTTAAAATTAAGCTTGAGCTGCTATTGGTTGGATAGAAACAAAAGAACGGTCATCGCGTCCTTTTTTGAATACTACTTTACCATCGGTAAGAGCAAACAAGGTATGGTCTCTGCCAATACCTACGTTGTCACCCGGGTGGTGCTTGGTACCACGCTGTCTGATAATGATATTGCCGGCTTTGGCAAACTGTCCGCCAAATAATTTTACACCAAGGCGTTTACTGTGTGATTCGCGTCCGTTTTTGGAACTACCGACCCCTTTTTTATGTGCCATTGTATTATTCCTTTTCTATTAAATTATCCTACAATATTTGAAATCTGGATTTTGGTGAAGAATTGACGGTGACCGTTTTTCTTCTT
>DATGWX010000311.1:0-2781 GCA_035299275.1 Bacteroidia bacterium | reverse complement strand
TTTACGCGCATTAAAACAAACACGGGTGTGCCATCGCTCATTTTCCATTCGCTGCCAATAGCCTTGGTGATAGTTTGGGTTGGCATAGCCTTAAACAACTGGTCGCTGTACCATTGGTCAACTTTGGCAACCTCGGGGTATTCCTGGTAGCGAACAAACTGTAAACCCTGTTGGGCGCAGGTTGGTTTTAAATCCTGCTCAATCAATTGTTCTACCCCTGGGAATGAGCGCACTTTTTGACCGCTTTGGTAATACAGTTGCTGGGTGTATTGGTCAACGGGGTAGGTAAAGCTCTGTAAAGGGTAGTCGGCCACCTTTACGCCGTGCGGTCCGGTAATGTTCGGTTCTCCCTGTCGGCTGTTTCCCCCAACATTCCAACTGGCAGGGAAGGGCATTTCAGCCAGTAATTGGCCGTTGTTATCTTTAAACTGTTTCATAACCAATTTTTGCCAGTTGCCTTCGCCATTGTTAGGGCTGTTGTTTTCGGCACCCATTTCGTTGCCGGGCATGTTTCCCGAAACTTCGGTTCCGTTGGTGTTGGTGTTTGCCTGCTCAGCGGTGGTGTTATTGCTGCATCCGAAAAGTGCTATAGAGGCGGCCAGTATCAGGTAATTGAATTGCATAGCTTCTTGTTTTTTGATGATCCAAAGATAGGAATGCAGACAGGGTGGGGGTATCACCTATGTGGGGGATATTGGGATTTGTCGTAGTTTGCGATAAATTATTAAATGTTTATGATTATATGTCTTTGAACTGGAAAGAAGATTATTTTGCAAAATTAGGATCTGCACATATTGACTTAGAGCAAATAGATAATGCGCAACGTATTAAGCTCAATCACATGCCTAGCAACTTATACAAGTATAGGCAAGTGAATGAGTTTTCATTGAAAAATTTAGAGAATGATACCGTCTATCTTAATTCTCCTTCAGAATACAATGATCCTTTTGAGTTTGTTGAAGCAATTGATTTTGTTAAGATCAATAACATGATAGAGAAAAAGTATCAAGATGAATTGGTCGCTAAGTTGCTTAAACATTATCCCGTTCCTGAAAAAATACTTTATGAGGCAAAAGACTCAGATAGCCCTTTGGCTATAATTAGTGAGTATCAACTTGAACGATATCAGGGATTTACTAAAGAACAGGCTGAAAAAACTACAAAGATTCTGAACGAGATGATGCAGAAGAGCATGATTGATGCTGGTGAAAAGAAACTAGCGTATATGCAATCGCAGATGAAGGTTTGTTCATTTTGTGAATCTCCCAATCAACTTTTAATGTGGGGTCATTATGCAGATTGCCATAAGGGCTTCTGTATAGAGTATAATATTTCAAAGTGGAGTAAAGATGATGTGAGAAATAGACTTTTATCTCCAGTAGTTTATCTGAACAGCTTATACGATGCTACAGAGCATTTAATAAATCAAATAAACGGTGAAGGGTTTAATAATATATACCCTTTTATATCAGGCGCTATAAAATCAAAAGAGTGGGAGTATGAAAAAGAATGGAGGTTGATTTTTCCTATCGGGCCAAGTTTTCCTAGGCAAGACTACCCCATGGGTTGCCAATCTAAAGTCATTTTGGGGGCTAGAATGACAGAAAATAATAAACAACGTATTACTTCAATGTGCTTCGAGAAGGGTATAAAAGTAATGCAGGCTAAACCATCTACAACAGAATATAAACTTGATTTCGCCTCGGTAATTCCATAGACATTAAGTTGTAGTCTTTATCAACCCAAAAACAAAAACCGGCTGCCAAGGCAAGCCGGTTTTTTTGTATAGAAAAATAGCGATGGTTTAATCCATAGCGAGCCTGAAGCCCACATCATCATCTTTTGAATCGGGAGGGTACATGTCGCGGTTTGATACGCGGCAGTCCTTAACCGGGCCCCACCATGAGCCGCCACGCAGTGAACGGTTACCGTTGCCGCTGGCCGGGCCTTTAGGGTTGTTGCTTGGGCCGGTGCTGTAATACTTCTCGTCAAACCAATCGTTGCACCACTGCCAAACGTTTCCGCTCATATCATATAAGCCCAATTCGTTAGGTTTTTTAGTACCTACAGGGTGTGTATGGTGCGAAATCAATGTATCATACCAGGCTACTTCCATAGCATCGTTACCGCCGGCATATTTGTAACCGTGGCTTTGGTTGCCGCCTTTGGCAGCGTATTCCCATTCAGCCTCAGTAGGCAGGCGGTAGTTTTTATCGGTAAGCTGGTTAAGCTTGTTAATAAACATTTGTGCATCGTACCAGCTAACGTAAATAACAGGGCAATCCTGGCATTCTTTACGCGAAGGGTCGGTACCCATAATGGCTTTCCATTGTTTTTGGGTAACCGGGTATTTGCCTATTGAAAAGCTGTTAACGGTTATGGTACGGCGGGGTTTTTCCCAGTAGTAGCAGTCGCTATCCTGCGGGTTAGTGCAGCCCATAGTAAAGGTGCCGCCCTCTACTTTAACCATACGGTCGGCAATTTCCTGCAAGGCTGCTTTAGCCTTAGGGTCAATGGGTTTTTCTTCACCGGCGGTATTGGTTTTGGCCGCCTTGCCGTGTCCGGCTTCTTGTGCAAACATCTGCAGGGTTAAAAACAGAAGTGCAATTGGAATATACACACGTTTCATTGCTATGGTTTTGGTTTTAGGGTTTTGGGGAGAATATTTAAAGTTTTCGGTTTCTGTTGTTTTACTCAAGAATGCTACCAAAGTTACGTTCGGGCGTATGATTGAAAGCATGTTTAACTAACATGTTTACGTGAACGTCCTTATTGCAATAC
>DATGWX010000310.1:0-2370 GCA_035299275.1 Bacteroidia bacterium | reverse complement strand
CAATGAAAAAGATTTTCGAGTTCCTGTAACTCAGGGAATGGAAGCGTTTACAGCTGCACAAATTAAAGGTATACCCAGCAGGTTCTTGAGTTTTCCGGATGAGAACCACTGGATGTTGAAACCTCAAAACTCAGTATTGTGGCAGCGGGAATATTTTCGCTGGCTGGATGCATGGTTAAAATAGTGTTGCTGTTCCTGCCAACCATAATGATTGCTTAAGACTATGAACAAGTATATTTTTCTGTCTTTGTTTTATATAAACTCAGTATGGGCTTTTGCTCAAACCTGTTCATTTTCTCCCTCTGCGTTAAAAATATGTTTGGGCACAACGGTTACCTTAACTCCTGTCACAAGCGGAGGTACAGTAACTAAGTATGAATGGGACTTTGGTGACAGCAAAACAGATTCCACACAAAAACCCAATTACAAATACAATACACCAGGCACTTACCAAATCACCTTAAAGGTTACATTTTCCGGTGGAAACACGTGTAATGCAACACCGGTAAACGTGCAGGTATTGCCTTTGCCCTCAGCAAATCTAACAGTTGAAAGTACCACTTCGCAGTGTTTTGAAGGCAACTATTTTTGTTTCAAAGACCGTTCAATTTTGGGTAGCGGTAACATTGTTCAACGTACTATTTTATTCGGAGATGGTGCAGGAGATTTAAGTTCTCCGATAAGTCAGAAAGATTTTTGTCATGTTTATGGTGCCATAGGTACATTCAGTCCGGTGATAGAAGTTAAAGACACATTCGGTTGCATGAGCAGGAAAGTGATTAGTAATGCAGTAACGGTCGCCCCTGATGTGTACCCTAAATTTAAAGCGATAGTTCAACAGCAGGGTTGTGGTTTTATCAGAATATTGTTTGTAAATGAAAGCTATACCCAACAGGCTGATGTGAAAAATTACAGATGGATTTTTGGTGACGGAGATTCTGTTGTAAACAGCTCATGGGACAATGTCATTCATACTTATACAGGTAATGGTGTGTTTAATGCAAAACTTATCGTAACCAACAAGCAAGGATGTACAGATACCTTTGCGACCGACATCAGTAATTTTTCGGTTCCGGTAGGAAATTTTACCTGGGGAATTTCACCTAAACAGGTTTGTTACAGCAACAGGGGCAACATAAATTTCAGCGCATCTGCTGGTGCGGGTGTAACCTATACTTGGGTGATTTTTCAGCCTGACGGACAAAATGGAGTACCCGTATGGGATAGCGCGTTTAAGATGCCCACACAAATTATTTCCGGTTGCGGAAGACATCCCATTACACTGCATATTAAAAGAGGGTTGTGTGATACGGTAGTTTATGACACTATTGATATATTGGGTCCCAAAGCACGAATTGAATTGGGTAATGCGAGAGTCACTAATAAATACCAATGCACAGGAGATACTATGTATGCTCCTCCGGCTAATGTACATTATTCTACTTTTTGTACCAGCACCGCAGTTCAGTTTTTATGGAATTTCGGGGACTATACTGCACCCAATTGTACAACAGACACCCGAAAAGGAATTAATGTAAATACAAACTGTAATTATTCCAAAGACTCTATTAATGTTAAGCATAAATATCCCACAGGCATAGACACGTGTTACACACTGCGTCTCACACTCAGAGACAGTGTTACCGGTTGTACGGATTATGATTCAACCAAAGTTGTTGTAGGAAATCCTTCTGCTGATAACATTACGGCCTACAAACCCTGGTGCATTCGAAAGGATATTTATTTTGAACTGGGTAACACTAAACCTTACTGCGATAAACAGGAAATTTGGATTTTGCCTGATTCGGATTGTGTGAATAGGGTTTGGCAACCATTACCGCTCTCTCCACCTCATAAGTGGAATTATGCATCTACCTGTAACGGTACGGGAAAGGTAACGGTCGGGTTTGTTATTCGAAACGGCAGTTGTTATGACACTACCTGGTACCACCACATGCTCGATTTGGAGGATTTTGACGCACGTATTTTTGCCAAAGAGGAAAAGTTCTGTGATAGTCTGAGAGTGACAGTATCACTTTATGATTCCATTCAGCAGCATTTGCAATGGGTGGAGTGGGATTTTGGTGATAGTAATATTTTCACAGACACATTAGGTCCAAGCGACAGTATTATTTATTCCAGAAGCTTTACATTTCATGGTGCAAATAAATACGGAGTTGTGGTGCGCTCTATGAGTGACTCCGGTTGTCTGGGGTTTGATTATTTGCCCTTTCATTTTGGTTTCCTTACACACTTGTATCCGTTCAAAGCAAAAGACTCTACAGTCTGTGAAGGACAAACTGTTTTGTTTGTTGATTCTGTGAGATATTACAACGGTATTTTTGGCATATATCCCGATCCCTATTGGCG
>DATGWX010000309.1:0-7737 GCA_035299275.1 Bacteroidia bacterium | reverse complement strand
TTGCTCAGCTTGCCATCATACTCGGGTACATCATCTATGCTCAAATCGGGCAGTGTTCCTGCTTCACCCCAGCTGCTGAAATCGGGAGAGTGGAACTCAATGAGATTGATGTTGCGTTCATGTAAAACCCCCCGCGAGGTACCCGCTGGTTTTTTGAAATGCAATTGATACGGGTGAACTTTAATTGAAAACATTGCCAATACCGGTAACAACCATTATAAAACTTAGTATGTAACTTACGCAAGTCATCAGCGAGAAGAAAAGAATACTCAGCGAAAGTTGCTTGAGCAGTTTATTGTAAGCAGGAGAGGGTTCGGTTGTCCAAACACTGCGAGTATTCGCAAAAATAACTGGGAAAGAAAGTAGGTATAAAAAGTCCACAGCACTTTGGTAAATAATGACAGAGAACGCAACTATACTCAATGTGGCTCCTGCTATAAGAAACAAATGATATTGTTTGGCTTTTGTAACACCTAACCTAACCGGAATAGTAATTTTTCCGCAAGCTTTATCATTGTCTATATCACGAATGTTATTTACGTTGAGCACAGCTGTTGCAAATAGTCCTATAGCTATTGCAGGTAAAATCATCTCCGGAACAAACACATGGTATTGCACGTACGATGTACCCAAAACAGCAAATAAGCCGAAGAAAAGAAACACGAAAACATCTCCCCAGCCTTTGTACCCGTAGGCATTATTTCCAACAGTATATTTAATGGCAGCTGCTATGGCGGTTATGCCTGATGCGAGCAGTATAAATGTGGCAAGGCTTACTTCAGGGAAAGCCAGTAACAATAAACCCACCCCGGTAAGTAGCGCAGCTGCTACAAATACTACCATCATTCTTTTTACCTGCTTGGGCTGCAATGCACCGCTTTGTAATGCTCTTTGGTTACCTAATCTTTTTTCATTGTCGGTGCCTTTTACAAAATCTCCGTAATCATTAGCGAGATTGGATAATATCTGCAGTTCAAAAGCAACCAGCAAACACAAGAAAAAAATAAGCCCGTCAGCTTCGCCAAAAATACCGGCCAGCATAGATCCGGTTAAAACAGATGCAGCAGCTAATGGTAGCGTACGTAAACGGAAAGCGTGTAACCAGTGTTTCATTTTTTAGTGGTGAAAGCCTCTTTTTGCAATGCTTTACTGTATTCAGAGGACATGCGCTGAAGCAATTTAGCGAGCTCTTCAGTGGTAGGCGAAGCGGGGTACGGTGAATATTCACCTGTAGGTTTTTGCTGCAAAATTTTTCCGTCTTTCATATAAAGGCTGTTTTGGTATACTACCTGCATACGCTTGCGGGCCTGTCCGCTGTCATCTGTATAATTTTCTACTGTCTCTGCCTTTTCATAAATGAAAATAAGTTGGCCTTTGTATAAATAAAATTCCCGCATCATTCTTCCTTTGAGTATTTTAGAAGATTCTTTGATGATGCACAATTTATTGTTTTTGTATTGACCTATTACTTCAGCCTTCAGGTACTTTTTACCATCTTCTTTGTCCAGTTCCCATATTAATGCCTGCTTACGTTGGTAGTCAGGAAACTGAGCTAATTCAAGGTACTGGTATTTAATTTGGGTAACAGCTTTTCGTACATCTGATTGCCCCAGACTTGCCAGCGAACTTAATGCGACTAAGAAAGTTATTGCTGCTGATTTCATTTGAATAATAGGTTGTTGATTTCAGGAATTACTTTGGTGTCTATATACTCAATGCCACTTTTGTAAGCATAAATACCTGCTTCCTGTTGTTTGAGTCGTATGCCTTTAATGTCGTTTTTCTGATGCGAATAAACCGGTTTTCCTGAGGCATCTTTTATGGTTAAAGCAAACTGCAGGTGACAAGTAATCATTTCATAGGCTACATTTACCTGCTGTGTATTGGACGTAAGTTCGAAAATCAGATCGGCCTCTGCTTTATTCATGGTTAACTGAAGCCCGTTATCAAACATTCGCTTGTCTAAATGTTTCATCAGTATAGGCTCTTCCATGGGCGAGTTCAAATTTTTCTCTGAACTGTTGCTGTAAAATTTCGGTGCAATTACCTTAATGAACATGCGGTGCGAGGGAATGGATAACTGTGATACAAACGGCTTGAAATATTTCCAGGAGGTATCTGTTGAACACATTTTTTCAAAATCCAGTGCGGCCTCAATTTCCTGATAAGCTTGTGTGGACGTAAGTTTAAAAATGGAAAGCATGCCTTTTCCTTGATTGTTGGTGATAATGCTTTCGTTGATGTTTCCTTTACCGCTCACAAAAGAAAACTTTACGGGTAAATCATTGAGCTTTGTTTTGTTTTTGTCTTTTGTAAAAGCAGCTACAGTATACCGTTGGTTAATGGGTAGTCCAAACTTCAACTCCTGAGTAGAATCGCTGAACTCAATGCGGATGTTATTTATCAGTCGCTGTAACTCTGAAAAAGTTTCATTCACCAATAAAGTAGTTTTACCGTCAATTTCAGCCTCTACAGCCTGATTGAGGTAATTACGCATGGCAGCCAGAGCTTTGCCGTAGAACAAAATGGAAGAAGGGTAGTAGCTGCTTTTGGTAAACTCACGGGCCTGTTTAATAAATCCAACGGCAGTGGATGCCGCTTGTTGCATTTTTTCCTGTTCTCGTTGTTTGTACTCTTCCCGTGACAAACTGAGGTAAACCCAATATTCTTTATCGTTTTCAAATTCATCAATTATACGGTAGCCTTCAATATTGGTGTTTACAGATGATTTGGTAGAAGACAGGTAGTCCTGCTGAAATTTGTAGTCGCGGTTAATGGTAATGAGGTAAGAGTTGCTGTTTACTGTTACCTGAATTTGAGAACACAATTCGCTCAAGGCATCTTTGAAGGCTTTGTCTTTGTAATCTTTCATACCCGGACGTTTTTCTATCATAGCTATGCCAATATAATAGTCATCGTCTATAGGTCTTTTTCTCACCCATCCGGGGCGTGCCCCGTCTTGTTCTACCTGAACTATTTCCTTTGCTGGTGGAGGCGTTGTTTGAGTAGTTGCTTTTTGTGAGGAGCCGCAGCCCGTGGCCAGGAAAAATAAAAGGGCCAAAAGAAGAGAAGTTGATTTGCTCATTATTGACCGTTGCTCATTTGTTTGTGGAATTGCAAAATTTCAAAAGCGATAGTGCCTGCTACCTCACGTAACATGTGTTCGTTTAGCTCATCTCTGCTTTTTAATTCCTGCCTGCTGTTAAACATGGAGCGGAAACTATTAACGTTGCCCAAACCTTCCTGTGTTGGAAAAATTTGGTTAAGTTTAACGTTTCGGGTAGGTACAGCATATTTTATCTCATCGGTGTTGGTATCGGAGTAAGACTTTGAATACAGTATTTTCCCAGTTTCAGTTGATACCAGTTTAAAATCTGCCGATACTCGGTAGCTGGCAGATGCTTCATACTCGTAGTAGGTGAAGCGGTCCACATTTCTGCGCAATACAGTTTCCCCGGCATGGTTGCGGTAACTTACAGTTGATATTTCGAAACCGGTGCGTTGAAGTTTACTGGGGCCGCTTTTGGTAAATGTGTTCTCGGTAACATTGATGAACAAGCCGCTTTGTACGCCAAGCATTTTGCCTGCTGTGGCTGCTTTTTTCTCGTCAATCATACCACTCATGCCTAGCTTTTGTTCTTGCAATAATTTGTCTATGTTCTCCCTGTCCACAACATGAATAAACGGATTTTTGGATTGCATTATTTCATCTGTAATCATGCTGGCCAGCTTGCGTTGCAGTTCCCTGTTTTTGGCATCTTTATCATCAACAAAAAAACCAATGGTGAACGTGGCTTTCTCTAAGGCCTCTGCTTTTAGTTTTTCGGTCTCTTTGTATTTGCACGTAAAGCGGCATATTTTTTCCAATTGTTCGTAGGCTAATGCGTATTTTTTCTCCCCCATGTAGTTTAATGCCTGCTGATACATAGGCTCCAGCTTGGCCGTTTCTTTCAATGTAGCCACGTCTTTGTACATAGGGTTAAGGGATATAATTTCTGTAAATGATTTTTGTGCTGAAGTAAAATCGTTACGTTTTAATTCCTCTAGGCCCTGATTGTACAATTGTTCCAGGTATTTGTTTTTGGCATCTTCGTAATCGGACTTGTAGTGGTCGTCCCACTTAAGATAGACGCCCAGGTCATTTAAATCACCGTAATATTTTTCGGCATTGCGGTAGGCATAAACAGCTTCCTTGTTTTTATCTGTATTGTAGGCCTTGAAAAACTCCTCAAAGTAATCATTGAGCACTTTCTGACCGGCCAATTTTAAGCCTATTTGTGCTTCTACATTTCGTTTGTCATACCTGAGAGCATCATAATAATATGCGGCTGCCTCCCGGTACATACCGGCTGTTTCTAGTTTTTTGCCCTTTGTGTACAACGACTTGGAAGGATTACAAGCGCCCGTTAGAAGGGCAATACTTAAGGCAATCAGGTATAAATGCTTCATATTTTCAGTGTGCAATCTTACTTTATTTGCTCCCTTTTGCAAAGAAGAAGCCAAATTAAATCCAAGACCGTTCTGTTGATGTTTTTGTTGCAAGGATCAGAAAATCATAATTATTTAGTAAGTCGGATGCCATTGGTTTCCAATTTAATCAGCTTTTGGCGATACAAATTGCCCACCGCCTGCTTAAAAGCTTTTTTGCTGATACCCAATTGGGCGTATATCTCTTCGGGGGCTGATTTATCGTGAAGAGGCAGAAAGCCGTTCTGGTTCCTGAGCTTTTTCAGCAACTCATCGGCAATGGGGTCAATGCGGGAGTAACCCGGTTCCTGCAACAATAAATCAAGTTTACCATCTTCGCGAATCTGGCTGATGTAACAGGTTATTTTATCTCCCGGAGTTAAAGGCTTAAATACCTCATTGGCGTAAAGCATGCCCAAAAACATGTTGTTCACTATGCACTTGTATCCCAACTCGGTTGATTTTACTACCAAGGCATTTACTTTCATACCATTCTCCAGAGTTTCATCGGCATGGTAAGCAAAATTATCTAAACGTGTACTGCCGTAAAGGCGCTTGCTGGATGGGTCGAACGCAATATACACCACATGCTTTTCGCCTTCTTCCATAGGTGCTTGCTGCTCGGCAAAGGGGACAAATAAATCTTTTGGTAAACCCCATTGCATAAAGGCACCAACACCCGTAATGGCTTCAACGGAAAGGGCAACAAAATCGCCCTCTTGCCCCAAAGGTTGATCAGTACTGGCCACTAAACGATCGTCTGAGTCAGTGTAAATAAATACGCTTACTTCATCGCCTTCGTTAAGTGGTTTTTTGATATACCTCTTGGGTAGCAATATCTCGCCCAGTTCTTTGCCGTTCAGGTACACGCCAAAGTCAACGGTTTTGAGCACCTTAAGTACATTGAATCGCCCTATTTCTGTCATGCGGTAAAGGTAGGGAAAAGAGAGTAAGAATCAGTTTTACAATGGGCTACTTATGCTTGTACATAGTAAACATAGCTACTCCATAAGGATAGTAGAAAGTTTTTACCGGGACGTATTCATTTTTCAGTAACTCAGTAAAAATTTTGGAATCGTGGTGTTTCAAGTGGTGCAAATCGAGGTAAGAAGCTACTGCATATGGATAGACAATGTGACTGTCGCGTTCAGCTACATTTACCAGATGTTCTCCACTCAGGCGGGTCGCTGATGTTTCCTGCTTTAATATTTTTGTATCGGGCTCCTCTGCTATAAGGTCGTTAATCTCTTTGTGCAGTTCACTTACGCCTAATCCGTGTACCACAGCAGGTCCGTAAAACTGGCCAATAAAACGTTCTCCATATTGTGCTCCGTAAAACAACAGGTTGGGGTAACATGGGTAAACCATAATTACTTGGTGCAGCACTGCAGCTACAGCAATTACGTTGATTAAACGCTGCTGCTTTTTTTGCAAAAAATCAACTGCCGTAATGCTGATAGCCGCATACACCAAAGGGAAAAATTGCACCTGGTGGTGTGGGGCATCATAATGAAATACGCCAGATTTTACCCAAAGAAAGGAAAACACTCCGATGGAAACAGCAGCAAAAAAACGATGCAATATTATTTCGCTCTTTCCTAAAATCACGCAGGAGTAAAGCAGCATCAGTACAACAATGGGGTGGGCCTTTACGGTAAAGATCATCAGTGAGAACCAATACGGGGCTTGGGTTTTGCCTGTGTTAAAGTAATTCCAGTAAGTGTATTCATGCCCTTCAAGGGCTTCCTTTATGGCTGCCTGCAAAATTGAGGGGTCACAATAAATAATGGTAGATGCCAGAAAAGTGAGTAATGCAGCTCCTGCAAAAATGAACAGGTTTTTTAACTTTACACCCGACTGTTTCCAAAAGAAAATAAGTAACAGGAGAAAAGGTAATACTGCGAAAATACCTAATAAAGAGAGTGCGGTGCTAAACCCCCAATATATTCCTGAAAGCAACAGGTGTTTTGTTTTTTGCGTGCTGAGAAAAAGGTACAGCTGCATGAACGTTAAACTAAAGAACAACGTAAATGTAGCATTGGAATGGGTGAGCAAATGCCGCCCGGCAGTGATGAGTGGCACAGACGACAGCATTAACACCAGCATTACATTTGCTGCTCGCTTACTGTGGTGCCTGCATAAAAAAAAGTACCAGAGAGGCATCAGCAATAAAATGCTTAACGCACTGATGAGGTAATGCACCAGCGGGTTTTTGCTGATTGATTCACCTATGGCATGCAGGTAATATACTAAACGTGTTTGACTGGGGATTTCTATGTTAGCAAATGGACTTCCACCTTCTATTAGTTCTCTGGTGATGCGCAAGTCAGCCGTTTCATCATAGGTAGTTCCTGCCGAGCCGTAATTCCACAACAATATAATTCCCAGGAGTACTGTAGACAGAAGAAGAAACCGATGTTGCTGCCACTGCATGCGCAAGTATAAGGCAGAGTGGGGTAAATAAAAAGTCCCGCTTCTAGCGGGACTTTTTGAAAACATATACTGAAATCAGAACTTATTGCACAATCAGTTTTTTAACACTATTTCCTGTTGTACCTGAAATACGCAACAGATAAATACCGCTTTTTAAACCATTTAAGTCAAGGTCAATTTTATTGTCACCTTGGTTTAAGGTATTTGTTGAATTTGTAAATAAAACTTTACCAGTTAAATCACTGATGCTAATTGTTGCAAATGTGTTATGATCATTTGCAAATGTTAATGTAGTGTATTTTCCGGCAGGATTTGGATAAAGCTTAATTTCGTCAGCAAAAGCATTGTTTTCTTTAACACTTGTTACATTAGAAAGAGGAATAATATTACCAGAAGCAGTAGCAACAAATACGCCAAATGCAGCACCCGCATCTTTTCCAGCTGGTACATTAGGACTAAGAAATCCTGATGCAAAAGCTACGATGGCACTATCTTTAAAAGCAGATAATGGAGCAGCATAAGCAGCTACCACACTTGAACTTCCGGTCGGGCGAACTTCTAAACGAATATTATTAGGATCAGCAGCAAGATAATTAGCTGTTGCTTCACCAAATTGTACGTTTGAAACTAAAATTGGACCACCGGTTACAGCTATATCAACAGCCGGGGCATCAGTAGCACCATGCACAACGGCAATGTCAACTTTATTTGCAGTTGATGCAGTTTCTTTACCATTCAAAAGCGTGAGACGGAAGTTGATGGATTTTCCTCCGGGGTTGCTTTCAAAGTTGTTTACCAGCACTACACCGTTGGCCATTGCCACAAATCGACCTCCTG
>DATGWX010000308.1:0-5547 GCA_035299275.1 Bacteroidia bacterium | reverse complement strand
TCTCCCTCCGGATGAAAAATGTTTACCGGATGATCGGCCGGTTGGGTGAGTTGGTGAATAATGCGTACATTTCTGCGGGCATCTGCTGCTGCACCAAATACTATTTTACGGAATAAATCGCGGTCAATATTTTGTGAACAGGAGAAAGTGAAAATAATGCCTCCCGGTTTTATTTTTTTGATAGCCGCCATATTCAACTCCTTGTATCCGCGAGCGGCATTATCTACAGAACGCGCATTTTTAGCAAAAGCAGGCGGGTCAAGTACAATTACATCATATTGCTCTGCCTGTTGTTTGATGAAATCAAAACAGTCGGCACTAAAAGATTCGTGTATTGTGCAATCAGGGAAGTTCAATGTTACGTTTTCATCGCACATGCTGCAGGCATCTTTTGAAATGTCAACAGAATGCACCAATGAGGCGCCTCCGGCCAGTGCATACAAACTGAATCCACCTGTGTAGCTGAATGTGTTTAATACTTTTTTATCTTTAGCGAAATGTTTTAAGAGTTGACGATTATCGCGTTGGTCAATGAAGAAACCTGTTTTTTGACCGTGTTCCACATCTACCAAAAATCGGATATTGTTTTCAGCTACCTCTGTCTTAGAAACAGGAGGATTGGTGGTCCATCTGGTGCCGCTTTCCACGCCCTCCATCATTTGTGAACTTTTTTTTGTTTTCAGAAACACATGTACTACTCCGGTTATTTGCTCAATGGCGCGGATGAGTTGTTCTTGTATTAACTCCGTTCCTTTAATCAGCAGTTGAACAGAAGCAACGTTGTTGTAAATGTCACAGATAATTCCGGGGGTAAAGTCACCTTCGGCATGAAGCAGGCGGTAGCAATTGGTTTCTGCATTCAGTACATGCGCACTACGAAGTGCATAGGCCCTCTTTACTTTATTGAGCCAATAGGTTTCGTCAATAACCAATTGTTCATCCTGAGTAAACTCAAACAATCGGCAAACAATCTGGCTGTGCGTAGAGTAAAAGCCATATCCCAGTAAATCCCCGTGATTGGAACATACCTGAATAATTTCTCCTTCTGTGGCTTGCGGTGCTTGTTTAACACCGCCCGAGAAGAGCCAGGGGTGGCGATTGTACAATGAACGTTCTCTGCCTGATTTAAGGAATAGCTTTTTATACATGGTGCAAAAATAAAAAGTCCTGCGGTATAGCAGGACTTTTAAATAATTATTTCAGTGAATTGTTTATTTTGATTCTAAAAATTCATTCAGTTCATCAACAGATGCTGAATAGGTGAAGGCATCATTCAGCAGATAATAGTTGTTCTTTTCCACGCACTTGTCATAAGCTGCTTTGGCAAAATCAAGTTTGCTGGCCTCATAGGTGAAAAGACCGATGATGGTTTTTATCTGGGCGCAATTCATGTAATTGTTTTTTAATACTTGTTTGGCCACCGTCATTTTGGAGTCTTCGAACGTTTGTTTTTTGATTTGCTCCACCGCTTTTTGGAAATCCATGCTGTTCATGGCACGAACTACTGTAGTAGTGCGTGCAGGCGTTGAATTTGCCGGTTGATTTGTTGTTGAACGTTGTGTAGTTGTTGTACGCTGTGTGGTTGTTGTGTTGGTTGAGTTCTGATCAGTTTGTACATTCACACCAGTTCCGTTCATGTTCATATTCATGTTGCCGTTGTTGGGATCAACATTCAGGTTGAAATTTACTCCGCCATTGTTTGTGGTAGTGTTGGGCGTGCTTGTTTTTTTCTTTTGAGTAGTGGTAGTTGTGATAACAGTGGTTGATGTATTGATGGGGTGTACCACTTCTTCCGTGTTCAATTCTTCTCCTTGTCCGTAAACAATCACATCCTGATTTGTGGTGGGTGCCTTTTGGCCTCCGAATTCAGACGTGGAGAACGGACGTATCACATACTTATCGATATTAATCTCATCGGTAATTTTTGTTTTTTTGAAAACCTTTGGTGTAGTTCTCTTTTTAATCATGTACACGTCTTCACTGCCCGGCTGAATGCCTATGTTCTGAGTGATTTCTCCTAACGTGTCAATTTGAAAAACGACTTTTACCCGATAAAAACTGGGTGCCAGATTACTTATTTTAACATTTGATTGGGGCTTGGCATTTTGTGCCACACCGTTTAGCAGTACCCAGAACTTTTCACCTTTATCAGAGAAGAAGGAGAGGCTGCCGTTTTGTGCAAAAGATGTTGCAGCAAGCGAAAGTGCAACAAGTAGAGTGTAAATTTTTTTCATGGTATTATGGTTAAAATATAAAGCCTCCCTTGCGAGGAGGCTTTATTAGCTTTAGTTTCCTTGTTCCAGTTTTTTCATTTCTTCGTTGAAAATCTGCTCAAACTTCATCTTGTCGTAATCCAGTTTCAACTTGGCATCATTGGATATGGCTTTATCAAAGCCTTTCAAAACGGTTTCTTTATTGGCTTCAATAGCTACCCAGTAGGAGTATGAGTTATCAGGGTTCATAAATGTTTTTTCACCAATGATACGTACATCGGTTAAAGACATGTTCACCACTTCGCGGCTCATTTCTTCAAACTTGTTTTCGTATTCCTGTTTGTTTGCCACGCTGCGTTGGTTGGTGTATTGGTCGGTAACCCGTTTCATGGTTGATTGAATATTGCCGGCTAATTCAGCTTTGGCATTTTGCATGGCAATCTTTTTTGCTGTGGCTAAATCAGGGCTCTTACCTACGTTTTTAGATCTGAAAAATTCTTTATCTGTTCTGTATTCTTTGCTTTCGAAAGGCAGGCTGATTTCTACAGCTTTATCTATTTTTTCTACGGCTACAGGTTCTGCTTTCTTCTTTTTCTTTCCGCAGGAAGAAAGTGTTGCAGTTGAAGTTAAAGCGATGAAGGCAATAAAACCCAGTTTTAAACCTTGTTGAGTGTAGTTAATTTTCATATTCAAATATATTTACAACTTCTGAAATTCAAAATATCTGCCAAAGATTAACACGAGTACAACACAAAACTCTTATCCATTTGTAAAGCATTGAAAAGCAGGTGTAAAATATTTGTTGTTTACCAATGACCAAGATGAATTTTGCCACCTAATTTTGGCAAAGGAGGTTTAGGAAACGATCGCTGGGTTTGAAAACGATAAGCTTGTCCGAGTAAATCGAACAAATAGGCATGCGCTCCTCCGGTAGTTATTCCCACAAACATGTAGCTATGGTGTTCGGGTAAATAATAGCAGGCACTGGTGTAACCATGTAGTGAGCCAATGTGGCCAATGGGGTTAAATCCGTTGCCGAATGTAAATCTCATAATGCCTAAACCATATTGATAACCGTATTCTTCTTCACTGTCACTTGAAAAGTTGAGCATCAGTTGAAGTGTGGACGTTTTTTCGAAAAATTTACCTTCTAACAAATAAGACAGGAAACGTGTCATATCAAAACTGTGAGATGCAAGTCCGCCTGTGGCCCATACCCAACTCAGGTTATCGTCAGAGATATCGTTTGTGCCATAATAGCCGTGAGAAAGCGGAGGAATAACGTCTTCATAACTGAGCAGAAAACTGTTTCTCATTTTTGCCGGATTGAGTATTCTGTTGCGCAGCACATTTTCATACTTATCTCCGGTAATGCGTTCAATAATTAAACCCAGCAAGGTATAGTTAGTACTGGAGTAGTTATACTTACCTGGTGTTCCTGGAATGAAGTGTGATTCCCCGTTGTAAATAGCATAGCGCATCAGTTGTTCAAAAGTGTATGCTTTGTTAGGAGCGAATGCTGTGTTAGCAATAAAGTTTTCGTCTACATAATCACTTATGCCACTATTGTGTTTAAGCAAATCAATAATGCGCACGTAGCCACCCAGTAAAATTCCGTTTTGTATGTTTAGGCTGTCTACCCAAGGTTCTTGCAGGTAATCAGATATTTTATCGTTCAAGGATAACTTACCCTCTTCCATCAGTTGAAGGATAATGACTGCAGTGAGCATTTTTGTGTTACTGGCCACACCAATTTTATGAAATGAAGTGAGTGGTGTTTTGAGTTGCAAATCAGAGTAGCCCGCAGCAGCTGTATTGGCAATGTTGTTACTGGTAACTATGGTTACAGTAATGCCGGGTAATTCAGGGTGCTTTTTGTGGTATTTGTAAACAAGGTCCTGTAAAGTAAGTGAGGGAGCAGTCTCATCAATCAATGGTATTGACTCTTTTTTGCAAGCCATTGTGCTAGTTAAAACCAGCAACATGGCAATCAGTGTGCGAGTTTGTATAAGCATAAACAAAGATAGATACAAAAAAGGTGATATTTATGCAAGCAGATAGGTTTCCCCTTTGTCAGGTATATGACACTTATCAAAGTGTAATTGCTGCATGGTGGAAGAAAATAGTTCCATGGATCTTTCGTCACCGTGAACCAGAAAGGCTTTTTTCAGTCGTTTGCTGTTGTAGGCCAGTGTATTCCGAATAAGTTGTTCCTGATCAGCATGTGAGCTGAATACATCAGTTGATTTGATTTGAGCGTATACCCGCATCTCGCGGTGTTTGATGTTGATGCTGGGTTGTCCTTGCAATAAACGGTGCCCCAGTGTTCCTTCAGCACAAAAGCCGGCAATAAGTATGGTGCTGAACGGATTGCCTATATGGTTTTTAACGTGTTCCTGAATGCGCCCACCCTCTACCATGCCTGCTGCTGAAACTATAATGCAGGGTTCCTGTGTATAGTTGAGGTCATGTTCATCATGAATGCCCTGAACAAAGGTGAGTTGCTCAAATGAAAATAAATCACCATGTGTGTCAAAAAATGTTTGAGCTTCTTCGTTCAGCAGGTTTTCATAGTGCTCATAATACGGGGTAGTACGCAGGGCCAGCGGACTATCTACAAACACTTTTATTTTGGGCAGCAATCCTTTTTTGTGTAAGCGGTTCAGCGTATAAATGATGGCTTGTGTGCGTCCCACACTAAAGGCGGGGATAATCAGTTTGCCGTTTATATCTACACAGGTTTGTTTTACGTGTGCGAGCAGTTCGTCTTCAGCGCTGTTTTTTACCTTGTGAGAGCGACCTCCGTAAGTGGTTTCTGTTACCAGATAATCTACTTCGGGCATTTGTTCCGGGTCACGCACCAGTTTGGAACCATTACGACCCAAATCTCCCGTAAAGCCAATACTGCCTTTTTTGCCCCCTTCTTCATAATTCAGGTGAATGCAGGCTGCGCCCAATAAATGACCGGCTTCATAAAAGGTAAACTCCAGCTCATCGTTTAAGCGGAATGCCTTATGAAAGTTTAAAGTAAGCACCTTTTCCATGCACCTCACCACGTCCTGATGGCCGTAAAGAGGCTTTGGTGTGGGCTTTTTTAGCTTTCCCTTTCCTTTGCTTTTAGATTTTTTATAATCGAATGCCTGAATATTGGCACTATCAAACAGCAGGTGTTTGATTAAGTCTGCTGTTGGCGGGGTGCAAATTATGTTTCCTTTAAAGCCTTGCCTTACCAGATTCGGCAAATTGCCGGAGTGGTCAATATGGGCATGGGTAAGCAACACCACATCAATTGCTGCGGGGTCAAAAGGGAAGGAGTTGGGCGGATTATCATGGA
>DATGWX010000307.1:0-2880 GCA_035299275.1 Bacteroidia bacterium | reverse complement strand
TTTACGTTCAAAAAACTGGCCATTGAAGTAGGCACAACAGAGGCCACCATTTACCGTTACTTTGAAAATAAACACCGTTTGCTCCTTTACATTATCAGCTGGTACTGGTGTTACATTGATTTTTTGCTCGATTTTCAATTGCAGAATATTACAGATGGTAAACAAAAACTAAAAACTATCATCCGCATACTAACACATGAATTGCCCGAAAGTTCAGGCGGACTTGACTACAACAAAAAATTCCTGAATCAGATAGTAATTTCAGAAAGCAGCAAAGTATACCTGGTAAAGGAGGTAACTGAAATAAATAAAAGTGAGGTATTTAAACCTTACAAGGATTTGTGCGCAAAAATTGCTGACGTAATTTCAGAGTGCAACAAAAAATATGCTTACCCTAAGTCACTTAGCAGCACCATTATTGAAACCGCACATCACCAGCAGTTTTTCAGCATGTACCTACCCCGCCTGACTGACGTACCGGCAAAAAATAAAAACGAATTTGTGGGCCAGTTTCTGGAAAGTATGGTCTTTAAAATTTTGGAGTAACAGGTAGTTCCTATGTTATACGTTGGTTGCTCGTATACCTAAACTTGAGTAACAACTAAAAGAGCCTTGCAAACGCAGAAATAGATCTTCTCGTTACAAACGAGGATTAGTAGCGGCATCAAATAACCATCAGCAAATTTCAATACTTGCATAAAAAGCCGGAGGTAAATATTTTATCTCAGGAAAGTATTTAATGGAATCTTCATACCTTCCGATATTGAAAAACAACAATTCCATGAAAAAAACAACAAACGATGAAATTACCCGGGTAGAAATTTACCCGCCTTTAGGTATTGCCCGCGTGGGCAATAGTCCTGAAGCCTATTTTTTTGGCCCTGAGATTCCGGGCGTGCGCGAAGAAGACAAAGGCAATTACCGCGATGAAAAAGGGCGCATCAAAAGACAAGCCGCCCGTTTTCGTCTTTTTGGACTAAACAGCAAAGGCCAGATTGTAAAAGAGCTGAGCGCAGCCGATGGCGAAATTACCTGGACGGTACATATCGCCAACAAAAAAGCAGCCTGGTTCAATTTTGATCAGGCCCTCGACATTCCATCATCCCGCGGGCAAGTGGGCAGCGATGTGCCCGCCATTGCCAGCATTTACCGAAATGCCAAAACCAAAGACCGCAGCCTGCTCGCCATTGATCCCGGTCCACGCACCATTAGCGGACGTAATGTAAATGCCAATGGAAAAGACACCAAATATGCCTTTGACAATGGCCAGTTCTTTAACACACCCGTTTACCTGGGCGAGTTGCGCACCGATGCCAGCGGCAACCTCATTTTCCTGGGTGGTTATGGTCATTCCGCTTCTTATAAAAACATACCCCCTACCACTTTTGCCAACAATGATGGATGGCATGATGATACCTCAGATGGCCCCGTTGATGCAAGCATTAAATTAAAAAATGGAAAAATACTTTCAGCACATGACGGTTGGGTGCTTACCGCTCCTCCCGATTTTGCACCCGGGGTAAGGGCATTCACCTCCGGATATGACTTATTGCTGCAAGTAGCCACAGAAAAACAACCCACCCTCAAACCCAAAAAAGTAAATTTCTACGACCATATTTATCCGATCCTTTCCGGCCTAAGTTTAACCCAATGGGTAAATGCCGGATTTTTTCAGGACTACGGCTGGGGAAGCACCAGCTATTTTAATGCAGCCGAACTGTTGAAACAACTCAGCAACCCGTCTGACAAATACAAACCCATACGCGTAAACCTGTTCAGCCAGTTTCGTAACCCCAATTATGAAGTAATGCAGGCTACAGCCATTCCGCCTTTTTATGGTGATGGTGTGACCCTGAATGTAAACAGTGTTGACCCCCGAGAGTGGATGGCCATTTTACCCTTGCAATATGAATGGCTGCAAGCCTGGGCCAATGGAAATTTTGTAACCGGTAAACTTACCCCACCAAAAACATGGAACAACATGACCCCGGAAGAAAGAGCCAACGGTTTAATACGCGCCACACTGGACGAAACCCTGGGTGGCCCATTTCACCCTGGTTGTGAATTTACCTGGCCCATGCGTCACAAACAAATGTACAGCGCCCCTTTCAGAATAAAACGCAGAACAGCACCCGAAGGTGACTTGGGCACTGAACTAACCAGCTACCTGTGTTTAAAAGAAGGTGGTGTGCTGGATGGCAGTACCCCCGGAGACATTACCCGCTGGATGGCTGTACCATGGCAAACGGATACAGCCAGTTGCCTGTCATCTTATGTAACTTACAGCGGAGAATACCTGCCCACCTTTTGGCCTGCCCGTGTACCCAATGATGTATTGTTGGAAGAAAACTACCTCACCATTATGGACCCCAAGGCCAAATCAGCAGATAAAGAAAAAGCTTTCAGCGTAAGCGAGCGCAAAAAATGGCTACGTGGTATTATCTACAACGATCAGAATCCGGCTCAAAGACTTTCCACCAACCGCACACCGGGCCTTGTTCGTTTTATTAACGACTGGTACCAGCTTGGCATCATCCTGCGTAAAAAAGGACCAGCCCGCAATGTGTTGTTTCCCGAAGTGATGTGGGTAGAAACAGGCAGAACCTTAGCCAAAAATACCTTATTGAAAACCTCAGTACCGGCAGAAAAAACTTTGTATGCCATTTCTGAAGAATACCATAAACATTAATACAGAAAATTTTGATGTGCTGATAGCAGGAGCAGGTGTGGCCGGATGCACGGCTGCCCTGTTCCTGCAACAAGCAGGTTACCGGGTTGGCTTGTTGCACCGCCCGAAACTTCTGCCTTTTAAAACAGGCGAAAGCTTACCGCCCATAGCCAACAAGTTGTTGCAGCAACTCGGTATATGGGAAAAGTTTA